>CAYTWC010000266.1:248-3250 GCA_964441975.1 uncultured Acidimicrobiaceae bacterium
CATCCGGGTCCAGCGAGATCGACAACTTGCGTACCGCTCGTCGGAGTTGACCCGTCGTCATGCTTGGGGCATCGTCGGCTATTTCGGCGACGACGCGTCTCGCCAACTCGGTCTCTAGGTGGACGGTGCCGTCGACCATGACTCGAGCTCGTCTCGCATCGATTCTTCCCGACCTGAGAAGCTGCCCGACCGCCGGAAGTCGATCTCGCATATCGAGCGCAAGGGCAAGTTGGTTCTCCGCTGCACGGCGCGTGAGATGGAGGGCGGTGCCGATCTCGGCCGTCGCTCCATGGTTCGAGCGAAGTTCTGACTCCCATCCTCCGCTGACTTCTTGGAAGTTCTGACTCCCATCCTCCGCTGACTTCTTGGTAGTGATCCGAGACTGCGCCGATGGCTCGCAGGGTTTCGGCCTCGTAGTGCGCTGCCATCCGATGGTGAGCACGCATGACGACAACTCGGTCGTAGCCACTCAGGTCATCGATATCGATCGAGGCCAAGAGTGCTCCGAGAACCGGTCCGGGATCGATCGAATCCAGGTCGCTCGGGATCTCGGCCCGTCCTGATTCCTCTGCCTCACCGACCCATACGCCTGCTCGCGGCCCGGCCCATCGTGCCTCCGGATGCGATCTGACATACGTTGCTTCCAACATGCTGCCAACGTATCTCGCAGGTGTGACAGAAACCTCCCAACAACACCGGAGAGTTCGAGTCAGGGATCACCCGGACAATCAGATAGGTGAACCCTCGTTGTCGCAGGCTCGTTGCCCCAACCGACTCGGGCGGCGAATCGGGCGATTCGCCTGACTCGCCTGGTCTCCCTGAGGTGTTGGCGCACATGTCGAGCGGTCACATCCTGCGCGCGTTTCCTCACTGGAACGCGCGGGCGATTTCAGGCTGAACACTCGGATGGAGCGGCTGTGGGGTCAGTCGAGCTCGGCGATGTGGACGAGGGCATCGCCACGGTTGACGAGTGGTGAGTGCGTGACGCCGACGACCATGCCGCTCTTTCGGGCGGCGACCTTGCCGAGCAGTTTCCCGAACGGATCGCGTATGGATGCAATCGTTTCGCCGATGACCACCTCGGTGCCGAGATCGGCGTCGACGTGGACGATGCCGGAGCGATTCGCCCGTACCCAGGTCGACGATCGTGAGATCTTGATGGGGGCTGCCGGTTCCGAGATGCCCTGTTGGATCCCGAGATGCTCGATGACCCGAAGCACTCCATCCGTGCCGGACCGGATCGCGTTTCGGGAGAATCTGCCGGCTTCCCCTGCCTCGTACAGCAACACGGTCGTGTCGGCCTCAGTGGCTGCCTGACGCATCGAGCCATCGCGTAGTCGTGAATGCATTGCAATGGGTGCACCGAACACCTCGGCGAGCTCCAGCGTGCGAGGATCATCGAGATCAGCCCTGATCTGTGGGTAGTTCTCGCGACGGTCCGACCCGGTGTGCAAGTCGATACCGACCGGGCATCGCGCGATGACCTCGGTCATCAGGAGGTAGGCGATGCGTGATGCGAGAGAACCTCGCCGGGATCCGGGAAAGGACCGGTTCAGGTCGCGCCGGTCAGGTAGGTACCGCTGGCCGTTGTTGAAGCCGTGCACGTTGACGACGGGAACCGTCACGACCGTCCCCGACATCGCCTTGGGATCGAGCACATCGAGCACCCGGCGGATGATGTCGATGCCGCACAGCTCGTCACCGTGGATCGTCGCGGTCAGCCACATCGCAGGCCCAGATTCGGAACCGTGAAGGACCACGAGTGGAAGCGCAACAGGTGTTCCGGACATGAGGTTGGCGATCGGGATCTCGAGCTTCTGCCTCGTACCCGCGCGCACGAGCTGATCAGCAATCGGAAAAGGCTCGGTCGTGTTGGACGCCATATTCACAGCATTGCAGGATTGCATCCTGTGTGGACCCTGTGGATCAACTTCGTGGTCGCGGGCTCCCGGGCCCACCTGCATCGCTCGATGAATCGCGGCGATTCATCGGCTCTGCCGTCCTCCCTAAAGGGAGGACGCGACTGCGGGCAAACTATCGCTCGTACACAGGGCTGGGATCTGGGATCTGAGTTCAGCTTCTCGCCTTCAGCGCCTCGATGAGCTGTGGGACCACATTGTGCACGTCGCCGACGACGCCGAGGTCGGCGATGCCGAAGATCGGCGCATCAGGATCCTTGTTGATCGCGATGATCGTGGCGGATCCCTTCATGCCGACCAGATGCTGCATCGCACCCGAGATTCCGCACGCGATGTACACGGATGGCTTCACCGTCTTGCCCGTCTGGCCCACCTGGTAGCTGTACGGCACCCAGCCGGCATCGACGACGGCACGGGTTCCACCCACGGCCCCACCGAGGAGGCCCGCGAGTTCGTCCATCAGTGCGAACTTGTCCGCACTGCCCAGTCCGCGTCCGCCGGAGACGATCACGCTTGCGGCCTCAAGCGATGGTCCGTCGGACTCCTCGACGTGGCGTTCCGTGATCGTTGCGGCCGCGCCGCGGCCTGCGTCCGGCACCGCCACGGTAGTGACCTCGGGTGCTGGCCCACCGACGGACTCCGCGGCGAAGGCTTTCGGGCGGGTGACCACGATCGCGGGATTCGGTGAGGTGACTTCGGTCGTGACCCCGAGCGTTCCGCCGAGAATCTCGGATGTGACGAGGGTCGACCCATCGGTAGTGACGTCGAGTGCGTTGGAGACAACCGGACGACCGAGGCGTGCGCTGAGACGCCCGGCCACGTCTCGATCGGTGTTGCCCATCCCGAACAGGACGAGGTCTGCGTCCGCGACGAGCTCTGCGAGTGCTGCGGCAGCCGGTCCCGACGGAAGGGTGTCGGCGGTGTCGAGATGGTGGACCGTGGTCGCGCCGTGATCGCCGAGTGCCGCCCACGCGGCATCGGACCCTGATCCGACGTAGAACACCGACACGTCGCCGAGCGTCCGCGCCTTGGAGACGAGCTCAAGGGATCCCGAAGTGAGGGTTCCGTCCTGTTCTGCTGCAA
>CAYTWC010000267.1:0-3237 GCA_964441975.1 uncultured Acidimicrobiaceae bacterium
GGTTGAGGGTTGCGCCCCAAGCGTTCAGGTTGGTTCGACTGACTGTGCGGCGACAAAGAGTCCGTTTGACTCGGCGACGGTCTTTCCATCGTGTGTCATCGAGCCTGCGATTGTGAGTCGGCGACCTCGGCGTTCCTCGACACGACCGGAGAGCTGCAACGACGAACCGACTGGGCTCTTGCCTCGATAGGCGATCTCGAGCTTTGCAGTGAAGACGAAGACGCCTTGTGTCAGCATGGCCGACCAGGCAGATATTTCATCCAGCGCTGTGGCGACGATGCCTCCGTGCAAGACGCCCTCGAACCCTTGGAACCTTTCTTGCGGCACGAATGCGGCGGTGACGGTGTCTTCGTCGACTTCGAATCCGTCGAGCTTCAACCCATGGGTGTTCTCGAGACCGCAGCCGAAACACGCCGCGTAGCTCTCTCGCAGCCGCTCGATCGTGTCGGTGTCCGGTGCCATCACGGCACCATACCGTGGGTACCATCGATCGGAATGGCCGCCTCATCGAAACCGCTTCCCCAATTCACGACGGAAGAGAAGCGCAACGCAAGCGTGATTCTGAACCGGATCAAGAAGCGATATCCCGATGTTGGGACGGCGCTCGACTACGAGGACGCATGGCAGCTCCTCGTGGCGACCGTGCTGTCCGCCCAGACCACGGACGTCGCCGTGAACAAGGTGCTCCCTGAGCTGTTCGCGACGTACCCGACGCCGGCTGACCTCGCAGGTGCGAACCCTGAAGATGTCGAACAGATCGTCCACTCGACGGGGTTCTACCGGCAGAAGACGAAGAGCATCATCGCGCTGGCAGGGGACATCGTTGACACGTTCGACGGTGCGGTGCCCTCGGACCTCGAAGAACTGGTCAAACTCCGAGGAGTCGGGAGAAAGACTGCATCCGTCGTACTTGCCGAGGTGTGGGACGTTCCTGCGATCGCTGTCGATACGCATGTCAACCGAGTCGCCAATCGGGTCGGTCTCACACAGAACACCGACCCGGTGAAGATCGAGATGGATCTGAAGGGTCTGTACCCCAAGAAGGCATGGAGTGGGATCTCGATGCGGTTCATCCAGTTCGGGCGGGATGTATGCGACGCGAAGAAGCCACGGTGCTGGGAGTGCCCGCTCCGTGATCGGTGTGCGTACACCGACAAGAACCTCCACCCGCCTTCATGATTCGGTACGCATGACCTGGCGCGAGGCACGAGCATCCTTCGCCCCGAACAGGCGAGACCGGGCGATCGCGGCTCTGGCGATTCCGGCGCTCGGAACACTCGCGATCGATCCCATCGTCACGATCGTCGACACCGCATGGGTCGGCAGACTCGGGACTGTCGAACTGGCGGCGCTTGCCGTCGCAGGTGCCGTGTTCGCAGCGGTCTTCTCCGTCTTCAACTTCATCCAGGTCACGATCACGCCGCTGATCGCAGCGGAGATCGGGAGGGATCAGATCGGGCGAGCCGGGGCGATCGCACGGGGAGCGGTGTGGATCGCCGCCGGTCTCGGTGTCGTGCTCGGTGGGCTCTTCGTCGTCCTCTCGCCGACGATCACCGACCTCTTCGGGTCCGCAGCGGATGTCAGTGCGGAGGCGACCTCGTATCTGCAGATTCGCTTTCTCGCACTTCCCGTGATGCTCGTCGCCACGGTGGGACACGGGGTGTATCGCGGACATCACGACACGAAGACGCCTCTGTATGTGGCGATCGGGATGAACGTGGTGAATCTCGTGCTCGACCCAATCCTCATCTTCGGTTTCGATCTCGGTGTCGCGGGCGCCGCATGGGCAACGGTGGTCGCACAGACTGTCGCAGCGGCATGGTTCCTCATCCTCATCTTCGGTACGCAGCGGGACCGGTTGGGCATCGGACGCAAACGGGTCGCGGTGTCGTCGCTTCCGTTCGGTGAGGTGATTGGCAAGGGATGGCCGATGATCGTGCGATCGCTTGCGCTCTTGGCTGCCATCACCGCCACGACGGTCGCCGCAGCACGGATCGGGACGGTCGACACCGCCGCCCATCAGATAGCGCTGCAGGTCTGGCTGTTCTTGGCGTTTGTACTCGACTCGTATGCCATCGCAGCCCAGGCGATGGTCGGCACCGACGTCGGCCGTGTCGACTATTCGGCGGCGCGGGAGGTTTCGAATCGCCTCCTTGCGCTCGGCCTTGTCACGGGGTTGGCCTTGTCGGTGCTCGTTGCCGTGACAGCGCCGATGCTTCCTCTGCTGTTCGGCATCGAGACGGATGTCCAGGATGCGCTGTCGGGCATCTACGTCTTCGTGATCCTGCTCCAGCCACTCACCGCCCTCGTGTACGTGTGGGATGGCATCGCAATCGGAGCAGCGCAGTTCCGCTACCTGGCGGGATCCATGGTCGTGGCGAGCGCCGCGGCAATCGCCGTGTTGGTTGTGTTCGGGAGCTCACTCACGGGAATATGGGCTTCCCTTGCGGTCCTGACCGGCGGCCGTCTGGTCACCCTGGCGTGGTGGTACCAGCGCGGCGTTCTCGCCGCCGGGAGAGATCCATCCCCATCGTCTCGGGCAACCTGAGGATCAGCACGATCGAGATGATCAGTCCGACGCTGAGCGTGGACACGGTGACGGTCAAGCCGTATCGGTCGATGAGGGCCGCCCCCGCGACGAACCCCGCGATGGACCCCAGGATTCCGACGTTGGTGATCCAACCACCGGCGGTTGCCCTGAGGCGCGTCGGGAACAGTTCAGCGCGCTGGGCCGCGAACGACGGCGTCAGCATGGTTGCCCCGAGGGTCGCGAGGAAGATCGAAGCTGCCAGGAACCAACCCGAACTGAGCGCGTAGAACCCGACTCCGCCGACAAGTCCGATGCCGATCGCAATAGCCGATGTCTGGCGTCGACCGATCTTGTCGGCGAGGCGACCTCCGAGTAGGAGACCGATCGTCCCGACGCCGGAGAAGACGATCAGGAGGAACCGCGCTGCCCCGGTGTCCCAGGACAGATCATTGATGAGTCGTTCGAGAACGAAGTCGAACGCGGGGCTTGAAAACGCTGCGACGAAGAAAGCGACACCTGCGAGTGGCCAGAAGTGTTTGCCGAGTCCCATCGTGAGTGCTTTCCCGAACGGAAACGGGGGAGCGGGAACGAACGCGCGTGACTCGGGGAGGTATTTGGTGAGCAACGGGATCGCAAGCAGTCCGAGAGATGCGAGCCCGAACAGAACCCGCCAGGCGTTGTCGGTCCCCTCCGCCAACGGGAGTAGC
>CAYTWC010000268.1:0-3205 GCA_964441975.1 uncultured Acidimicrobiaceae bacterium
CCGGAGCGGTCGGTCGGCCGTGAGGGCTGACCAGCCTCCGTCGCGGACCGTGCAAAGGCGCTAGTAGCGAGTCCGCATCGCGGCACCTATGCGGTCGGTCGTGTATGCCGTGACCCGGATATGCAGAGCAGCTTCTGAGTTCTGAGTTCTGACTTCTGACTGCTCAGGTGCCGGTGAAATCCGGGTCGCGTTTCTCGATGAATGCGATGATCGCCTCCTTGAGGTCGTTCGAGGCCAGAAAGCTGGAGTTCCACAGAGCGACGTAGTCGAGCGCCTCGTCGACGGACCGACCCTCGCCGGCCGAAAGCACGGCCTTTGATCCTTGGACGGCGAGCGGGGAGTTGGCTGCGATCTGCGCAGCGAGTTCGAACGCCTCTCGCTGGACGGATTCCGCGTCGGCGGCGATCCGTGTGACAAGCCCGAGCTTCAGCGCTTCGTCGGCGTCGAAGTCACGACCCGAAAACACGAGGTCTGCGACGGCGCCCGGATTGATGATCGAGGGCAGCCGCTGGATCGTCCCGACGTCGGCGACCATGCCGATGCGCGTCTCGCGGACGGAGAACACCGCGTCGGCCGCCGCAAATCGCACATCACACGCGGTGATCAGGTCGATACCCGCCCCGAGGCAGTAGCCGTGGACGGCTGCGATCACAGGTTTGGGATTGTCTGCGATCGAGGTGAACGTCTTCTGGAGCTGCTTCACGCGGTGGTAGAGCGCCATGCGAGAAGCGACGCCGCTGTCATCGCCCATGAGGTCGGCTCCGAATGCCTTCAGATCGATCCCGACGGTGAACGCCGGCCCTCGGGCGGCGATGACGATGGCTCGCACGTCGTTGCGGGCTCCGAGGGCGGCCATCACCTGTGGAAGATCCGCCCAGAAGTCCTGGGCGAAGGCGTTTCTTTGGTCCGGTCGATCGAGCCAAACGGTCGCCACGTGGCCATCTATTTCGACGGAGACAACGGTGGATTCAGGAATCGTGTTGGTGCTCATGGCGTGAGGCTAGTCGCCGCCGCGGAACCGAACGGGGCGCTCTGCCCGTCATAGGTCAGAGCCGGTGGGAGCCGGGGAATAGGGGAGAGACAAATGAATACGATGAAATCCAACCAGCTGGGAGCATGGCGGTTCGTGCTCCTGATCGCCATCACGGCAGTGGTGGTTGCCGCATGTTCTGGTAGCGACGACAGCAGTGCCGAACCGGTCACGACCGACGGTGGGCCGGTAACAACGGTCGCGGCGTCAGGTGTGGACAAGTCCGGAGATGCTGTCGGATTCCAGGTCGCGCCAGGCGCAGCGGAAGGCGAATCCGGTGGAATCGCCGACGACGGGTCGGTTCTCTTCCAGAACCTGCGGACCAGCGCGATCGATGCAAAGGTCATCAGGGACGGACGGATCGACGTACGGATCGACGAAGGCGAATTCGACTCCAAAGGTGCAGAGCTACGTGTCATCGCGAGTGAACTTGGTGGGTACATCGCCTCCGGTGAGAGCCATGTCGAGGAGCACGACGAGAATCGGTATGCCGTCGGCTGGTTCACGCTCAAGGTCCCGAGCGACCGTTTCGACGATGCCGTCGAACGCGTCGAGCGTCTCGGGGTGCGCGTGTCGTCGGCGCTCTCGAGCCAGGACGTCACCGAAGAGTATGTCGACCTCGAGGGACGTCTGAACTACTGGGAGCAGCAGGAGGCGTTCTACACGAAACTGCTCAACGAGGCCGAAACGATCGAGGACCTGGTCACGGTCCAGACCCGGATGCAGGACGTCCTGTTGAACATCGAGGAGATCGAAGGAAGGCTTCGCTATCTCGACGGGAGAACAGCATTCGCGACCCTGACGGTCGGACTCACGGAAGTCCCCGACGAAATCGCCCCGGTCGTGATCGATGACCCGGAACCGGGACCGATCGCCGAAGCGTTCGATCAGGCAGGCGAGGTCTTGCTTGAGATGGTCGCATTCCTGATCGTCGCCAGTGCGGTTGTCATCCCGCTGGCCGTTCTCATGCTCTTTGCGTGGCTGATCTTCAGACTGGTGGCGCCCAGGAAGCGTGAGGAGCCCGTCGTCGAGACCTGATACGACCCGGCAACAGGGCGGATAAGGGGAACACGTCCGCGGACACGAATCGATATGAGGTTCGGGGAAGCCTCAGTCGAGATGGGTTCGCACGAGGGAGGGGCGTGTTCCCCTCTCCGCGCCTACTGCTGGAGTCGGAACGGTGGATACTCGTCCGTGAGGGCTGCGATCCACGCCCACACGCGGGCCCACCAACCGTGGAACCCGACGAAGTACAGGTGCAGGGTGAGCGGGAGTGAACCGGTGATCAGGATGTACACGAACCCGACCCAGGCCGCCACCAACGTCCCGAGGCTGAGCCAGAGCAGGATGAACAGGTGTGGGATCGCCAATACGACTCGGATTCCGAGGATGCCGAGGACGGCCAACAGGCGATTCTGTGGCTCAGGGGCCTCGACCACCTCGACTTGCGCCGGGTGGTTCTCGTCGGTTCCGAACGTCGGATACGCATCGGTGGTCGATGTGAACCACGCGAAGGTCCGGCTCGTCCACTCGAGATAGATCAACTCGATGTTCTCGACCCAGAACGGTTTGCCTCCGGTCAAGAGGATGTACCAGTACCCGAGCCACACGACGACGCTCACGGCCACCGCATACAGCGACAGCAGAAAGATGTGCGGAATGAGCAGGAGGATCTTGACGAGGAGGACCCCGGTCGCCGCGAGTCCACGGCTCCGATACTCGTCATCGACCGGTACGACGAAGACGACGGGATAGGGGGTTCGGTCGGTCATTTCCACCTCGAGTGTCGATAGGTTGCGAATTCGTCGGTCAGGAGTTTCCGGGTGGAGTTTCCCATGCGAACGTAGAAATCCGCTGTTCGTTGGCTCCCAGGCTCGTTGAGGAAAACCGGTGCTTCCGCAGGACTGACGTCGATCCCGACGACGTCGATTCCGTCGACGGATTCGAACCTCGTTGCGACAAACGTCAGTGCCGGCTTCCCGAGTGTCGTCTCAAGATAGTCGTTGAGCCACAGTTCATATCGATCGTGGTCTGGTTGTTTCATCAGCTTCAGGTCCCGGTCGAGGCCGAGAGGCATGCCGGTGTCGTCCACACCGATCACGAGCGTTCCACCCTCTGCATTCAAGAAACCGGCGATGGTCTTCGCGATCACGAGCTCAATGGCGGCGTCCCGTG
>CAYTWC010000269.1:0-3196 GCA_964441975.1 uncultured Acidimicrobiaceae bacterium
GGAACCCGAGGGCGAGGCCGGTGAGGCGGGGGAGCGCAAGCCTGCGAAGAAGGCCGCGACGAAGAAGGCTCCCGCAAAGAAGCGAGCGTCCTCCAAGAAGTGATCGGTTTGGTGTCGACGCCGATCGCAGGCGGAGGTCCAGCACATGGCTGAAACGGCTCGCTACACCGTGGCCCAGATCGCGTCGACGGTCGGTCTGTCGCCGAGCCAGATCCGAGGATTTGTCACAGCCGGCGTGTTTACTCCGGAGCGTGGACACCACAGCAGGTATTTGTTCAGCTTCGACGACGTCGTGCTCCTTCGGACGGCCGCAACGCTCATCAATCAGGGCGTGCCGACGGTGCGTGTCCGAGCCGCGATCCGTGACGCGCAACGGGATCTCCCGGAGGGTGTGGATATGACGCAAGTCATCCTGACCGCGGCAGGAGAAGACGTCGTGGTCCGGCACGGGGAGTCGATGTGGGATCCGACTTCCGGGCAGGCAATGTTCGATCTGGATGCCGGAGCGCTCGCCGAGTCGGTCGCGTCCCTCGACGCCGCTCGCCGCGCACGTCGCCACGACGATGACGCGTCGGCAGACGAGTGGTTCTTGTATGGTGATTCGATCGAGGCGGAGGACCCGGCAGCCGCTGAATCTGCGTACCGGACAGCGATCGACCTCGACGCTTCACACGCCGAGGCCCACCTGAATCTGGGGCGTCTGCTTCACAATCGTGGAGACGCCGCTGCCGCCCTCGGTCACTATCGGCACGCGATCGAGCTCTATCCCGCCGATGCAACGGCGTGGTACAACGCCGGCGTCGCGTACGAGGACACCGGTGACGATGTCAGGGCCGCGGAAGCGTATCGAGAGGCTATTGCGCTCGAGCCGGACTTCGCCGATGCTCATTTCAACTTGGCGAACGTCCACGAACGGGCCGGTGACGAACTGACAGCGCTTCGCCACCTCAGGGAATACCGACGGCTCACTGCGTGAACCTTCGGAGATTCCAGATTCCAGATTCCAGATCCCAGATCCCAGATCTCAGATCCCAGATCCCAGATCCCAGATCCCAAATCCATGATCCATGATCCATGATCCATGATCCATGATCCGTGATATCTGGATTTCTCGGATCTGCCCCTAGACCGTTCCGCTCACAATGAGCATGGCGGCGAGGACGATGAGGTACGCCGCGATGCCCCCGCCCACCATCAATCCTCTCAACCAGGCAGGTATGGTCGACTTGCCGAAGATGTAGTAGGCGATGACACCGATGATCGGTATCAGCAGGATGACGGCGAACCACGTGATGGTGGCACCCTTCGACATGTCGTCCTGGCGGCGGACCATGTCCCAGATGGCGATGCTGATCCACGCACCTACGAGTGCAAGGGGGAGGAAGTATCCCCACAGGGTGAACAAGAACGTCCACACGGTCGGTTCGGTTATCGGCACTCCTGACACGACGAGCTCCTTACTGCGTATCTCGACACCTTCCGGAAGCTCCGGGGTACTGATCTGTTCAAGGTCGGGTTTGACGAAGACTTCATAGGCGGGCTCGGGCGTTGCCACATCGGCGTCGGCCATCGTCTGTTGTGCCGGGGGTGCGGGCCACGCCCGGATGTCGGTTCCGGCCGGGACACCGGAGGAGCCGTCTGCCTGGGCTCCGAGCAGGAAGAAGAGGGTTCCCAGATCGAACTGGAACGGCATGTTGATGCCGGTGCACGTGTGATAGAGGGCGATGAGCGGGGGGACATTGATGCCGGCCATCAGGTTGTCCTCGAAGCAATTGCCTTTGCTGAGTGGCCCCACGAGCCCCACATCGGCGATGCCGGTACCGGCGATCGTGTTGTTCTTGGCAACGTTGTCCGACGCCCACCAGAGGTTCTTGTCGGGGAGGACGTTGGTCACGATCCCGATGCGATCGTGGTTCACCACGAGGTTGTGCTCGACGATATCGCCCTCCCCACCAGCGAGAACGATTCCTTCGCCCCATGCAAGGCGCGCGAGACCCTTGGTGGGTGCGTCCGCGTTGTTGTTATTGATGACGGTGTTCCCGCCGATGTACACCTCGCGGTGGGGCGGGTACAACTCGGAGTCGAGCGAATTCGGAGCGAGACCACCCATGTTGTCCGCCCAGTACGAATTGATGAGATAGAGATCTCCTCCCGCGTTCGTACCCGAATAGGCGAGTCCGTTCTCGACCGAGATCGAGTCGGTGACGACGGCGTTGCACGGGTAGCACTGACCGATGTAGATACCACTGTCCCGATTCCCGGATGCGAAAACGTTGTCGAACTGCCCATCGATCGAATCGAAGGCATAGATCCCGTAGTCATTGTTGTTGTGGGCCGTGATGTAGGAACCGCGGTAGCCCGTGACGCCGGTCCAATAGAAACCGTTGACCTCGTAGTTCCGGGCGGTGATGTTCTCGATCGCAACCGCATCCGCGACAACATGGAAGCCATTGCTCAGCTCGAACTCGCCGTCGACGATGGTGGTGTTGCGGTCGGCACCCCGAATGATGAGCGACGGCGTCCTCACGGTGATGCTCTCGACGTAGACGCCGGGCTCGATGAACACCATGTCGCCCGGCTGAGCCACATCGACAGCTTCCTGGATGGTGGGGGAATCCGTCGGCACGGTGATGGTGTTTCCGGACCACTGCGCGACAGCGGGTTTGTCGTCGGCGACCGGCAGTTCATAGTCAGGGACGTCGCCGACGACCACGTACCCCGCCATACCGCCGCCTTCGGCGTCCCCGTGGAATGTGCAGAAGTATGAATAGACGCCTGGTTCGCTGAACGTCCTCGTGTAGCGATCGCCTCGCTCCATGACCAACTCGGACTCCCAGGTACCGTCGGATGCGAACACGTTGTGCGGGTTGTCACCGACCATCAGCCATTCCACTGTCCCACCTTTGGGGATCTCGATGATCTCTTCATGGAACGCGTCGTCGTATCCGAAGACCTCGGTGTCGGAGCCGCCGGATACGACGTCGGAGCCGCCACCGCACGAAACCACCAACACGGAGAAGATCAGGGCACCGAGGAGGAGGAGCGGTATTCGGAGCGATGTGAGCACGGGGGCACACTAGCGCGGAACGCTCGGGGCGGCATTCGATCAGCGATCCTCGATTCTCGATCTTCGACTCTCGATCTTCGATCTTGGATCGTGGATCTTGGATCCAGCAGGGAGCGAAGCGACCGGTCC
>CAYTWC010000270.1:0-3153 GCA_964441975.1 uncultured Acidimicrobiaceae bacterium
CCCCGCGCTCGGGATATTCACCCCGGCGAACGCGGTCGAATCCAGCGGATAGCCGTGCAGCAAGACAACGTCTGACATGCCGTCAACATAGTTGGTCCGAGGAGATGCGCAGTCACATCCCGCGGATCGACATCACTCGTACGCGTCGCTCTCCTGGAGATCCAAGAAGTCGTAGATCTCGACCATGTCGACACCGGGAATCGTTTCGACGGGCATCGCCGCCAGGACGTGGGAGTTCGGCCGAACCGACGGCCATGCATATCCGTTCCAGCGTTCGGCCATCGAATCACTCACCTGGCGACAGCACGGCCCGTCGGGACACTTCGATACGCTCTTTCGTCCTGTGTTCCAGCCGCGGAACCATTTGGCATCCTCGAATCTCGCCCCCACCGTGATCGCAGCGACCTGATCCTTGCCCGACTCGACGAATGTTGCGCACCAGAACGAACCCTCGGACGTGTCTGTGTATTGATAGTGGATGGTGTACCTCGCATCGGAGGAGAAGGCTTGACGTGTGCCCCATTCCCGACAGAGACGCTGTCCTTCGATCGCCCCCGCGGAATTCTTCGGGAACGGGACGCCGTTGTTGGCGTACGCCTTCCAGATGATGCCCTGGTCGTCGGACCGGACGAAGTGGGTGCGAAGGTCGAGGTGCTCGGTGGCGAGGTTCGTGAATCGATGTCCTGCCATCTCATAGGACACGAAGAACCGGTCCTTGAGATCTTCGACGGACAGGTTCCTATCCGCCTTGGCATCACTGATGAACGGCACAGCAGCACGCTCGGGCATGAGGACCGCACCGGCGAAGTAGTTCGCCTCGACGCGCTGCCTGAGGAATTCACCGAAGTCCGCGGGATCGGGGTGGTCGAGAGCAAAGTGCCCAAGCGTCTGGAGGATGACCGATCGGGATTGCTTCGAGTCGAATGAATCCCGACCGTGTACGAAGATCCGACCGTTTCGGGTGTCGGTGACGGAGCGGACCGACGCCGGTACGTCGGGTGTCCGAATCACTTTGAAACCGAAGTGTCGCGCAAGCGCATTGAGATCGCCTTTCGACATCGCGCCCTGACCCGAGTAGTCGATCGCAGACACAGCCTCCGCCGCCAGGGCCTCGATCTCTGCGAAGTAGTTG
Organism: uncultured Acidimicrobiaceae bacterium; assembly: GCA_964441975.1. Classification (GTDB taxonomy): domain Bacteria; phylum Actinomycetota; class Acidimicrobiia; order Spongiisociales; family UBA5794; genus UBA5794. The sequence goes on from CAYTWC010000270.1 coordinate 1,133, forward strand.
CCCCGCGCCGTCATCTCAGACCTCAGCTCGGCGTTCGCTGCCCTCGCCTCGTCCCTCGTGAACGGCGCCGCTCCGTCACGACCGCGCAACTCCTCGTACAGCCGGACGAGGTGTTCGAGGGCAACATCGGGAATCCGGCTCGAAGGCTTGAAGAACGGGAGACCCAGATCGCGGTATGCCTGATCGCGCTGCGCGCGCTCAACCGCTATCTCCAGAGCATCGCGATGCGACGGCGGATCGACGCTCATCAACGTGGCAACGTCGACACCGAGCGCATCCGACAATCCGGTGATGAGACCGAGTTTCGGCTCCTTCTTACCGTTCTCGAGGAGTGACAGATACGGTGCCGGCTTTCCGACGAGCACCCCCAGTTCATCGAGGGTCAGTCCACGCTCCTTGCGATGGTGGCGAACCCGCCGCCCGAACATCATCGGGTCGATCGCAGTCACAATATCTCCCGTTCATCACCGCTTCTAGCAATTTCTGCGAATCTTATCAGAGATTTGTATTGCAGGACTGAAAGATTTGCAGTTCTCTGTGACGAAGCTCTCAAAGGAAGATCATGCCGCTGACGATCGACGGTCCCATGCACGATGGTTTCGAGAACATCCTGACGACCGATGCGATCACGTTCATCGCCGACCTCCACCGGCGATTCGACCGCCAGCGGCGCGAACTGCTCGACGCTCGCCGCGTGCGTCAAGCCGACTTCGACAACGGAGTGCCGTTCGATTTCCTCCCGGAGACAGCCGGGATCAGGTCGACTGACTGGCAGGTCGGACCACCTCCCCGGGATCTTGCCGACCGCCGCTGCGAGATCACCGGACCGACCGATCGCAAGATGGTGATCAACGCTCTCAACTCGGGAGCAAAGGTGTTCATGGCCGACTTCGAGGACTCCAACTCCCCCACCTGGGCGAACATGATCGAGGGACAGATCAACCTGAAGGACGCGATCCTCAGCCGGATCGACTTCGTCGGCGACAACGGCAAGCACTATGCCCTCGCATCCGAGACGGCCACCCTGATGGTCCGCCCGCGCGGCATACACCTCGACGAACGACATCTCACGGTCGACGGCGCTTCGGTCTCAGGCTCACTTGTCGACTTCGGTCTGTTCATGTTCCACAACGCCGTCGAGCTCGTGTCGCAGGGTTCGGGTCCGTATTTCTATCTGCCGAAGCTCGAGAGCCACCTCGAGGCACGTTGGTGGAACGATGTGTTCGTCCACGCCGAGGAGTCTCTCGGAGTGGACCCGGGGACGATCAAGGCGACCGTTCTCATCGAGACGATCCCCGCTGCGTTCGAGATGGACGAGATCCTCTTCGAGCTCAGGGACCACTCGGCCGGCCTGAATGCCGGACGGTGGGACTACATCTTCTCTGTCATCAAGAAGAATCGCAATCGGCGAGATCTCGTGTTCCCCGATCGCGGTCAGATCGGGATGACGGTCCCGTTCATGCGCGCATACACGGAAATGCTCGTCGCCACGTGCCACCGACGGGGAGCACACGCAATGGGGGGCATGGCAGCGTTCATTCCGAGCCGGAAGGATGAAGACATCAATCGGATAGCACTCGCCAAGGTGCGGCAGGACAAGACCCGCGAGGCAAACGACGGTTGCGATGGCACCTGGGTCGCCCACCCCGATCTCGTGCCTGTGGCGACAGAGGTCTTCGACGCCGTTCTCGGCGACCGACCCAATCAGATCGACCGCACACGCGACGATGTCGAGTTCTTGGCGTCGGCATTGACCGATTTCACCCTTGAGGACGGGACGATCACAGACGAAGGCGTCCGGCTGAACATAGATGTTGCGATCCGGTACATCGCATCGTGGCTCCAGGGCGTCGGGGCAGCAGCGATCTACAACCTGATGGAGGATGCGGCCACGGCCGAGATCTCCCGAAGTCAGATCTGGCAATGGATCCGCTCGGAGGCAACCACCGAGAGCGGTGTTCTGATCACCCCGGAACTCGTCAACAAGATCGCGGACGAGGAGACGGACTCGATCCGCTCCG
>CAYTWC010000271.1:0-3149 GCA_964441975.1 uncultured Acidimicrobiaceae bacterium
CAGATCGGATCCGACACGAAGGGTGAGGTCCACAACACGCGTGGCGGAAGTGCTGCGAACGTTGCATGTGCTGCGGCGTCCCTGATCCCGACTCGGTTCATCGGCTGTGTCGGCGTCGACATCCTCGGCGACCTGCTGGAGGAGGCGGTCAGCACCGCGGGGGTCGATGTGCGCCTTCAGCGACGTGGGTCTACGGGAGTCGTCGTTGTGCTGATCGACCAGGCAGGCGAACGAACGATGGTCCCGAGCCGAGCAGCTTCGTCGATGCTTCGTGATGTCGACGATGCCTGGCTCGATGGAGTCTCAGCCCTTCACATCACCGCGTACTCGCTTGAGGGGGGAACGACGGCTGCCGAGGTCGTACGGCTCGCCGAACGAACACACAAGCGCGGCGGGAGCGTCTCGATCGACACGTCGAGCTCGGCGATGCTCGACAAGTACGGCTCTGAACGCTTCTTCGAGGTCATGGAGATCGTGCGGCCCGAGATCCTCTTCGCCAACGATCAGGAGTGGCGTTTGCTCGATCTCGATCGTGCCGTCGCGCACAGGCCACCCGGTCTCGACGGCACGACACTGGTGCGGAAGGCAGGGTCGAACCCGACGCTGGTGTATGGGGACGACGGAGCGGTCGTGTCGGTACCTGTCCCTCATGTCGAGAAGGTCACCGACACCACCGGTGCGGGGGATGCGTTTGCCGCCGGGTTCCTTGCCCGTTCGATTGCTGGGGCGTCGTGGGTCGAGTGCTGTGAGACCGGTCACGAGGTCGCCGCGACCGTGCTCGGGCAGCCGGGTGCCGGACAGATCCTGCCCAGCGCCTGAAAGGATCCGGCGAATCGACGCCAACCGGGTCGGTGTACCGTTGCACCCATGGACAAGCCACAACTCCCCGACGGTCTGGTGGCAATCGTCAAGCGCGAATGCGAGACCTGTCGGGCGGTCGTGCCCGTGCTTGGCCAGCTCGCCTCGTCCGTCGGACTCACCGTGTACACCCAGGACGACCCCGGATTTCCCGGCGACCCGGCGGCGATTCACGACGACGATCTCGCCGTCAGTTGGCATCACGACATCGAAACGGTGCCGACCCTGATCAGGGTGGTGGACGGGATGGAGGTCGAGCGGACATTCGGGTGGTTGCGAACCGACTGGGAGAGGATCTCGGGAGTCGAGAATCTCGGTCCGGACCTGCCTCCTATGCGGCCTGGATGCGGTTCGATGAGTGTCGATCTGGATCTCATCGACGAACTTCGCGTCCGCCACGGGGGGAGTTCCCTGCGTTCACGCCGGATCGACATCGCGGACGCGGAAGACGAGTTCGAGATGATGTTCGATCGCGGTTGGACCGACGGTCTGCCCGTCGTGCCGCCGAGTGAAACGCGGGTGCTGGCGATGCTTGAGGGGACGAGCCGTGCTCCGGACGAAGTCGTCGCAACCGTGCCGCCGGATTTGGTCGAGGTGACGGTCGAAAAGGTCGCCGTCGCCGCCGTCATGGCCGGCTGCAAGCCGGAATACCTTCCCTGGGTGTTGACGGCCGTTGAGGCAGCGTGCACGGACGCGTTCAACATGCATGGCGTACTCGCAACGACGATGCCTGTCGGGCCGATCGTCATCTGCAACGGTCCCGGAACCGAGGTGATCGGGATGAATTCGGGGATCAACGTACTCGGTCAGGGGAACCGGGCGAACTCGACGATCGGACGGGCTCTCCAACTCGTCGTGCGGAACATCGGTGGAGGGAAGCCCGGTCAGGTCGATCGTGCCGCGCACGGAAACCCGGGCAAGGTCGGATTCTGCTTCGCGGAGAACGGCTCCGAAACGCCCTTCGGGACGCTGGCCACCGCAGCCGGATTCGGGCCCGACATCGACACCGTCACGGTGTTCGCAGGAGAGGGTCCTCGTTGTATCGTCGACCAGCAGTCGCGGACACCCGAGAGTCTCGTCGGGTCGTTTGCGCACCAGCTCAAAGCGACCTATCACCACAAGCTCGTCGGCGGTTTCGATGTGCTTCTCATCATCGGACCGGAGCACGCTCGGGTGTTCTCCGATGCGGGATGGAATCGCGACCGGATTCTTGCTGCGCTGCACGCGAACGTGACCACACCGGCGAGCGATCTCGAGCGCGGCGCCCATGGGATCGCCGAAGGAATGCCCGCCGGCACGATCGAGGGCGACGTCGCAAAATTCACCCCTGATGGGATCATGCTTGCGTACGCAGGGGGGAACGCTGGTCTCTATTCCGCGCTCGTGACGGGATGGGTCAAGGGCGAACGCGGATCGCAGCCGGTCACCACAGCTGTGCGATACTGATGGCGAGCACCAGTCTCTCCCGGGGGAACCACATGAACACGCGAACGATCCTCGACCCCACCGCCGAACGATCGGTCGCCGCCCGCGCGAGGCTCGGGAGACCTTCGTCCATCCACGGTCTGACGGTCGGATTGCTCGACATCTCGAAGCCGAGGGGGAACATATTCCTCGATCGCATCGAGGAACGTCTGATCGGACTCGGTAGCCGCGTCGTGCGATATCGCAAGCCCGCGTACACAAAGCCAGCGCCGGTCGATCTTCGGCACGAGATAGCGACGCAGTGCGGTGCGGTCATCGCCGCACTCGCCGATTGAGGCTCCTGTACGTCGTGCAGTGTGCACGACATCAACGATCTTGAGTTGAGGGGAATCCCGGGTGTCTTCGTCGCCTCGCAGGAATTCGTCTCCGCAGCCGACGCCCAGGCGACAGCGCTCGGATTCCCTGACATCGCCAGAGTGTTCACGCCGCACCCGATTCAGGACCGCACGGACGAAGAGATGCGCGACTACGCAGACGCCGCCCTCGACGCAATCGTCGAGGCGTTGACCGAGGGCTGACACGGCTGCTGTCGTCGATTTGGACGATGCCGCGTCCTCGTGCAGGATGAAGCGGGTCCACGAACACCGACTGATCATGGGAGATCTTCGAATGCGAATGCACATCCTTGGATGCGGAACACCGACGCCGGCCTCGACCCGGCATGGTTCGTCGTATGTCATCGAGGTGGCAGGGAAGCAGCTGATGTTCGATTGTGGTCCGTCGACCACGACGAAGCTCGCCAACATGGATATGACGCCCGGTGCGATCGACCAGCTGTTCTTCACCCATCACCACTTCGACCACAA
>CAYTWC010000272.1:0-3139 GCA_964441975.1 uncultured Acidimicrobiaceae bacterium
AACAGCGTCCACGAGGCCCGATCGGTCCGATGGGTACCCCGACCAGGTCATCAGCATCTGGCTCTGGAGCCGGATATCCGGCGACGCGTCGAGCAGCACGACAGATCCGTTCGGTGAGCGGACGGCGACCGACGACGCTGTGCGGGGCTCGCCGATGCCGGATCGGCGCCCGAGTTGGGGCGATCCACCGTCCTGACCCGCTCCGAGGATGAGAATTGACGCTTTCACAATCGCTATTGTCCCATGACTCGACCGGGGAGATACCTGTGCGCCTCCGAAGTGACTCAATCAACGACGGGCAGGTGGCAGACGACCGCCTCGCCCTCGCGACGCCTTCGCCCGAGGGGAACGTCCAGTTGAGCGACAACCGGAACCCTCACCTCGCGTGGGACGCAGTCGAGGGTGCGCGATCGTACGCGGTGACGTGCGTCGATGTCGATTGTCCGAGCGCCCCCGACGATGTGAATCAGGCTGATCGTGAAGTGCCTTCCGACCTCCCGCGTGTCGATTTCGTGCATTGGCTGCTTGCGGATCTGGATGTCACCGAGATAGAGGAGGGCACCCAGTCCGACTCGGTGGTGGCTGGTGGGAAGGCGGCGGATGCGGCGCCGGTAGGCAATCACGGTGTGAACGACTACACGGCGTGGTTTGCGGATGACCCCGCCATGGCAGGTACTTGGCACGGCTACGACGGGCCGGCGCCTCCGTGGAACGACTCCATCCCGCACCGTTACATCTTCACTGTGTACGCCCTCGATGTCCCGGAAACGGGCTTGGAACCCGGATTCGCCCGATCACAGCTTGATGCCGTGCTCGACGAGCATACGATCGACTCGGCTTCGATCACGGTGACGTACTCGCTGAACCCACGTCTTCGATGAGCCCCGTGGACCCCGATACGATCAGACAGCTCCCCAAAGCCCTCCTGCACGAGCACCTCGACGGCGGACTCCGCGTGTCGACGATCCTGGAGCTCGCCGACGAGAGCGGATACGCGGACCTCCCCGCCTCGACGGAAGCCGACCTGGCATCGTGGTTCCATCAGGGCAAATCCGGATCGCTCGAGCGGTATCTCGAGGCATTCGAGCACACGGTCGCGGTGATGCAGACCCAGGAATCGATCAAGCGCATCGCTGCGGAGGCTGTCGAGGATCTCGCCGACGATGGCGTGGTCTATGCCGAGATCCGATTCGCCCCTTCGCTGAATACACGTCGTGGGCTCACGGTGACCGAAGTGCTCGAGGCTGCGCATGATGGCTTCAGCACGGCATCGCGCTCTCGCGACATCGTCATCGGTGTGATCGTCACCGCGATGCGTCAGGGAACCGACAGCGCACAGATCGCCACGACAGCTGTCCGGTCCCGCCACCTGGGGGTTGTCGGTTTCGACCTTGCGGGTCCTGAAGCCGGGTTCCCCCCGACAGCGCACGTCCAGGCATGCCGGATTGCCCGTGAAGGCGGTTTGGGCGTCACGGTGCACGCCGGTGAGGGAGATGGACCTCATTCGATATGGCAGGCCCTCAACGTCTGTGCCGCTGACCGGATCGGGCATGGTGTCCGTGTGGCTGACGACACTGACTTCGACGGCGGGCGGATCACCCATCCAGGATCCTTCGCATCCACGGTGAGGGACCGGCAGGTACCGCTCGAGGTTGCGGTCAGCTCGAACATCCACACGGCGACGTATCCCGAGGTCGCGAATCACCCCCTGGGAGCGTTGTACCGGGCAGGGTTCAATGTCTCGATCAACACGGACAACCGCTTGATGTCGGGTGTGACGCTCTCGGATGAGTACACACTCGCATCCTCAGAATTCGGATTCAGCGTGACCGACCTCCGTGATGTCACGGTCAACGCGATCGAGGCCGGGTTCCTCGATTATCCGACTCGGCGGCGCATCATCGATGAAGTCGTGATCCCCCGATACGGGGAAGCCGTGCAGACGGATGACCGTGTCAGTGGAGTTTTCGGTTGATCCAGTCGACGACGTCACCGATCACCTGATCACCCTCAGGTTCGTTGTGTGTCTCGTGCCTGAGTCCCGGGAGGACTTTTCGCTCGACGCCGGGCGATGCAGCGAGTGGTGCTGATGCGGACGTCGGCACGAGAACGTCCTCGGCGCCGTGGTACACGAACGTCGGTATCACGATCTCATCGGCGCGTGCACGAACCCGTGACATCTCGGCGAACGTCGCCCTGCCGAACCTGAGTGTTCCCTTGGTATGGACGAGTTCGTCGGCTTCGTATGCCTCTCCGACCTTGGGGTCCCGTGAGAGGTATTCGCCGTTGATGGTGTTGTCGACACGGACGCCACCGGCGAACCCGCCGAGAGCCTTGGCGACTGCCTTGAGGGCTGCAGGGAGTCCATCGTCCAAGGCGGGTGCGGACAGGACAGCTGCGTTCGGTACCGGTGTGTGTTCGTCAATGAGATATCCGGCGCACAAGAGGCCACCGAGGGAGTGTCCCATCAACACCCAAGGGCGTCCTGATGTCGCAACGGTTGCGGCCGCGACCTCGGCGATGTCCTGGTGCATACGCTCGATGCTCGGTGTGTCGAGGACGGGACCTTCGGAGTGGCCGTGTCCCCGCAGGTCGAACAGCGTGACGTCAGCGCCGCCACGGGCGAGCAGCTCGGCGTGATGCACCCATCGCCCTGAATGCTCTCCGACTCCGTGCACCAACAGCAACTCGTGCTTCGGTTCGGTTGCTTTGACTGTGCGGGTGAACAGGGCGACGCCGTCGGAGGTCGTGAGGGTTGAGGTGTCCATCGTCAATCGCTACCTCCCTGGGATCCGGCCATTGCTGCTCCGACGATACCGGCCTCGTTGCGCAGAACGGCTGGGACAATCGGGGTTTCGAACGTGAAGCCGTCCTTGAATTCGCTGAACTGTTTGGAGATCCCACCTCCGAGAACGAACAGGGACGGCGAGAAGATGTACTCGATGTGGGATATCACGGTATCCGCCCGGCTCACCCAGTCATTCATGTCGATGTCGGCGTCCTCCACGAGGCGGCTTGCCGCATAGTGCTCAAGTTCCATCCCGCCGAGTTCGAGGTGACCGAACTCGGTGTTCGGTACGAGTTCACCGTCGAGGAAGACAGCCGATCCGATGCCCGTGCCGAACGTGAGCATGATGAC
>CAYTWC010000273.1:0-2515 GCA_964441975.1 uncultured Acidimicrobiaceae bacterium
GAGTCGGTGGTGAGGTTCTCGTCGATGAACCGCTCGTAGTGCCCGAGGTCGAGGTCGGTCTCGCCGCCGTCGTCGGTGACGTAGACCTCGCCGTGCTCGAAGGGGTTCATCGTGCCTGGGTCGACATTGATGTAGGGATCGAGCTTCTGGAGGACGACCCGAAACCCGCGAGCCTTGAGGAGTCGACCGAGTGACGCCGAGGTGATGCCTTTACCAAGACTTGATGTCACCCCGCCGGTTACGAACACGTGTTTCGTCACACCGTTCCTCCGCCTCGGAAGTGTGAAGTGTACCAGAGACTTCTCGCTTCACGGTTCACCCTCCAGAGGGCCAACGCAGCGATCGCTACGCGGAGTTCTGTGCCTTCGCGAGTAGCTCTTCAGCGTGTCGCTGGCCGGTATCGGAATCGCCAAGTCCTGCGAGCATCCGCGTGATCTCGACGACGCGGTCCTTGTCGCGCACTTCGGACACTGTCGTGGTCGTCGCTGCCCGTGAAACCACCAAGTGCGTGGCGCCGAAGGCAGCGACCTGTGGGAGGTGGGTGACGCAGATCACCTGACGTCCGGTGGCGAGGGCAGCGAGCTTCTCCCCCATCGCAAGAGCCGTGGAACCACCGATGCCGGCATCGATCTCGTCAAAGGCAACCACCGCACTGTCAGCACCCCCTGCCGCGAGGGTCAGAGCGAGGACGAGGCGGCTGAGTTCACCACCTGAGGCGACGGTGGAAACAGGCGAGGGAGTCAACGCCGCGTCGGACGCGAACAGGAGCTCGATGGTGTCACATCCCGTCGATCGCGGGTCCCGTTCCGACACGACGACGTGGACCAGTGGATGGGCGAACCCGAGGTCGATCAGATGCTCTGTCGCACCGTCAGCGAGTGCACTGCCTGCTCGCTGCCTCGCGTCGCGCAACTCCGCGCCTGTCGACATGACCTGGTCGCGAGTGTGAGTAAGCCGTTCGCCGATGTCGGCCGCCCCGTCCAACGTCGCGGTCAGCTCGTCGACGCGAAGCCGAGCGTCCTTGCGGAACGTCAAGATGTCGTCGATCGTATCGCCGTACTTTCGTTTGAGGCCACCGAGCGTCGAAAGACGGCGTTCGACATGGCCGAGGTCGGTGTCATCGGAGGAGAGATCGGCGGCATACCGGGAAAGGTCGGTCAACAGATCGCTGGCGAGTGATGCCAGTTCGCGGGCTTGTTCGGCTCGATCGGACAGCTCGGCGTCCAACCGCGCCGCTTTCTCGATCGACCGGACAGCATCATCGAGGGTCGAGCCGATACCCTCGTCGCCGAGTTCGACGATCGCGCGGTCGATCTCCTCCGCCAATTCCTCGGCAGACCGAAGCCGCGCTGCTGTCGCTCGCAGCTGCTCCTCATCACCGGGAGCGAAGTCAGCGGTATCGATCTCATCGACCTGGAACCTCAGCATCTCGACCTCGCGTTCCAGCGTCCGGAGATCCCCTCCGAGCGCATCGGCCTCGACGAGTACCGCTTGGTGTTCTGCCCACGCCGTCGCGTACACCTTCTTGACCTCGTTGCCGGCGTCGTCGAGACATTGATCGACCAACCTACGGACGCCAGTGGATGAGGTGATCGTGTGTTGGTCATGCTGACCCACGATCGCGATACTCGATCCCGTCAATTCTGCAAGCGATCTCGCCGGTGCGATCTGGCCGTCGACATAGGCCTTGGACTTCGACGGTGTGACGAGCCTCCGGACGACCACGTCCGTCCCATCGACCGACATAAGGGCTGACACATCGGTCGTTTCGCGATGAGGACCGATGACATCTTTGGAAGCGGGCTCCCCTCGGAGTAGGCGGAGCGCACCGAGCATCAGGGTCTTGCCTGTCCCGGTCTCACCGGTCACGACGGTGAGCCCCTCGGTGAACCCAATCGACGCCGTGTCGATGAGACCGAGGTTCGATACCGTGAGCTCGTCAAGCATGGTCGAGACCGAACTGTTCGCGCACAGCCTCGGGGAACGGGTGTCGGCCCAGGCTGACGAACCGGACACGTGCGCTCCCCCGCGTGACGACCACGGGTACGTTCGGAGCGATCTCCGCCTTCTCGCGTCCGTCGATGTTGAGGGTCGCCGGGCGGTCGCCTATCGCGGAGATCTGGATCACGGAGTCAGGATGGAGGACGATGGCCCTCGAGAGGAGACTGTGCGGAGCAACCGGGGTCAGGACCATCGCATCGAGATCGGGCGCAAGGATCGGTCCGCCTGCTGAGAGGCTGTACGCGGTCGAACCGTTGGCGCTGGCGACGATGATGCCGTCGGCGCGGTAGGTCGCAAGCGGTTCCCCGTCGATCGTCACACCGATCTCGATGATCCGCTGGGAGACCGACTTTTCGACGACGACGTCGTTCACCGCCGTCATCGACCGACCGTCGAGCGTGACACCCACGGTGCCGCGCTCATGGATGACGAATGAATCGGAGGCGAGTGCGTCGACCAGGTCGTGAATCTCGTTCGGTTCGAATTCAGCGAGGTAGCCGACACGTCCGACGTT
>CAYTWC010000273.1:2525-3139 GCA_964441975.1 uncultured Acidimicrobiaceae bacterium
CACAGACCGGAACGTCGTCCCTGATGGCACGCGCCGCAGCGCCGAGCATCGTCCCATCCCCTCCGATTGCGACGACGACGTCTGGTTCGGCGATCTCCGGACCGGTGTCGAACCCCGATGCCTCCGCCATCTTCGTGAACTCGGACGCGACAGTGGCGGCGACCGGACGCCCGTCTCTCACCACCGTCAGGATGCGTTTCATCGTGCCAACTCCTTGATGAGATCGTCAGGCGTCGATTCCGGGTCGCCGTATCGCAGCCATGCTACGTATTCGATGTTGCCGGTGGTGCCGGTGATCGGCGAGGGCATCAGCCCGTGGATCGGTACATCGAGGGTACCGAACGCCGCGATGACCGATCGTATCGCTTCCATCCGAACATTCGGGTCACGGACGATTCCACCCTTCCCGACTCCTTCGCGACCTGCCTCGAATTGTGGCTTGATCAGCAGGATCCAGTCGGTTGTCGAGTTGCCAAGCGCGACGACCTGTGGAGCGATCATGGCCAATGAGATGAAGGACAGGTCCCCGACGACCAGCTCGAATGGAGCGCCGAGGGCTTCCGGGTCCGCAAGCCTGATGTTCGTTCGCTCCACGACCGTCACCCGGTCGTCAC
>CAYTWC010000274.1:0-3134 GCA_964441975.1 uncultured Acidimicrobiaceae bacterium
GGAGCGCACGAGAACTATCTCGTCTCCCGGTCAGTGCCGTTCGGACAGATCGCTGCACACATGACGACGTTCTTCGTGAGTAGACAGATTCTCACGGGTTCAGGCAAGATCGGCAGTGAGAACCATCGCCAGCCGGTCGACTATCAGATCACACAACGAGCAGACTTCTTCGAGGAGGAGATCGGACTTGAGACGACCCTCAAGCGCCCGATCATCAACACGCGCGATGAACCGCATGCCGATCCGGGCCAGTATCGACGACTTCACGTCATCAACGCCGACGCGACCATGTCCGAGGTCCAGAACCTGGTCAAACTCGGCTCTGCTTCCATTCTTCTCATGGCGCTGGAGGACGGGGCACTCGAAGAGCCGATACGCCTCGAGGATCCCGTCGGGGCGATGACGACCGTCAGCCACGATCTGCGGTTTGCAGCACCCCTCACGAAGCAGGACGGTTCGGCGACCTCAGCTCTGGAGCTGCAGTGGCACTACTTCGATATCGCCGAGCAATATGTGTCCTCGACCGACCTCTCCCCGTCCTACAAGCAAGTGATTGCGGAATGGCGCGGATTGCTCGCCGATGTCGAATCCGGATACCAGGGCGTCGCCGACCGGCTCGATTGGGCGGCCAAACTCTCGGTTCTCGACGCGTACCGAGAACGCGACGGGCTCGGGTGGGAGGATCCGAAGCTCGATCTCATCGGACTCCAATTCCACGACATCGATCCTGCGAGGGGCCTTTTCCACCGGATGGAACGATCGGGTCGAATCCGGAGACTGTTCTCAGACGACGAGATCGACACTGCGGCGAACACGCCACCTCCCTCGACGCGGGCTTACTTCAGGGGCGAGAGCATCAGACGGTACGGCCCTGCCGTGGTCGCCGCGAACTGGGACTCGCTCGTGTTCGATACGGGGGAATCAACGCTTGTCCGCCTCCCTATGATGGAGCCGAGAAGAGGAACGCGGGACCTCGTCGAGGGCCTATTCGAATCAAGTCCGGATGCAGCAACGCTTGTTGCACAGATCGGAGGCACCAATGAGTGACAGAGAGCGCACCACACGCCGTGAGGACACACCTCAGGAAGAGGTGGATGACACGTCGCAGAATCGCGGCGAGGAAGTCACCGAACGCATCGACGATCTCCTCGACGAGATAGACACGGTCCTCGAGGAGAACGCCGAAGAATTCGTCAAGAACTATGTCCAGAAGGGTGGACAGTGACCGATACGTCGATCGGTCCGCTCCAGATCGGGGAGTCCGTCGCCGACGGCTCGTTCCTGTCGGTCCTTGAGCTCCGTGGACTGGATCCGCGGTGGGAAGCCGATGGCGTCTCACCCATCGCCCTCACCGAGGCGACGACGGTCCTTGCACTGACATGGTCCGGGGGCGTCGTCATGGCGGGTGATCGGCGAGCAACAGCGGGCAACTACATCGCTCATTCGCGAGTCCGAAAGGTCTATGAGGCCGACCGTCATTCCGCTGTAGCGATCTCGGGAACCGCAGGGATGGCCGTTGAACTGATCAAGTTGTTCCGAACCGAGCTCGAACACTACGAAAAGATCGAGGGCACGACGCTCAGCCTCGACGGCAAGGCGAACTTCCTGGCAAGGATGGTCCGAGGCAATCTCTCACTCGCGTTCCAGGGTCTGGTGGTCATACCGCTCTTCTGTGGCTTCGATCAACGACAGGAGAAGGGGAGGCTGTTCTCCTACGACGTCGTCGGTGGTCGCTACGACGAGATCAATTTCGCGACGACGGGTTCCGGTGGATCGGAGGCTCGCTCGTTCCTCAAGAGTGTGTGGACCGAAGACCTGAGCCGGGACGAAGCCCTTGCGGCAGCGATCGAGGCCATTGTCGCTGCGGCCGAAGAGGACTCTGCAACCGGTGGCTTGGATCTCAAGCGTGGAATTCTGCCCAACGTCCTCGTCGTGACCGAGGCGGGCGTCGAAGAGATCAGCGACGACGAGCTCGCGTCAATCGCGCAACCGATTCTGGACGGTCGCCCATGAGCATGCCGTTCTACGTCCCCCCCGAACAGCTTGTCAAGGACCGCGCCGAGTTCGCACGGAAAGGGATCAACAGGGGCCGCCCGATCGTGGTCCTTCAACTCGAAGCAGGCATTCTCCTCATCGGTGAGAATTCATCCTCATCGTTGCGCAAGATCAGCGAGGTCTACGACCGGATTGCGTTCGCAGGAGTCGGCCGTTTCAACGAGTTCGAGACGTTGCGCGTCGCTGGGATTCGGTATGCGGATCTCAAGGGATACTCGTACTCGAGGACCGATGTCACAGGGAAAGGCCTCGCCAACGCATACTCCCAGACCCTCGGGCAGATCTTCTCCCACGAGGTCAAGCCCTACGAGGTCGACATCGTCGTCGCTGAGCTGGGTCGCACCCGGTCCGAGGACAACCTGTACCGGATCCAGTTCGACGGTACCTTGCGCGATGCCGATGCGTACACAGCCCTCGGGGCCTTCGAGGACGAGATCGTCGAGGCCCTCGATGGCAACGTGTCACCGGACATGTCCTTGGAGGCTGCTCTCGCCACAGCATGTACCGCCATCGAGACCGGCACGGGTGACACGGTGAGCGATGACGGCTGGGAAGCGGCCTTCCTCGACCGCTCGCAGGACCGTCGCACGTTCCGACGCATCTCGCCAGAAGCCTTGGCTGCAGCGAGACGCTGACGGTCCGAATGGTCGTACCCGGATCGACCGCCGTCGTCCGAATGCGTGTGGTTCGTGGGTCATGGGGTACGCTGCCGGAATGAACCGACGGATATTCGGAATCGAGAACGAATACGGCGTCACATGCGTGCTGCGCGGGCAGCGACGCCTATCCCCGGACGAAGTCGCCCGATATCTGTTTCGCAGAGTCGTCAGCTGGGGCCGGTCGTCCAACGTCTTCCTCGAGAACGGTGCTCGGCTCTATCTGGATGTCGGGTCCCATCCTGAGTACGCGACGCCTGAATGCGACAGCATCTACGACGTCGTCGCTCACGACCGCGCCGGGGAGCGGATACTCGAAGGGCTCGTCGAGTCTGCTGAGCGTCGACACGCCGAAGAGGGAATCCGAGGCGACATCTATCTGTATCGGAACAACACCGACTCCGCGGGCAACTCATACGGGTG
>CAYTWC010000275.1:0-3122 GCA_964441975.1 uncultured Acidimicrobiaceae bacterium
GCTCTGCGGACCCGCACCACCGGGTCCGGCACGTTCAGACTACCGACGACACACGTTTCCGCGAACTACGCCAGGGGCCCGAGACAGTGCTGGATGACGGCCTCTACGGCTTCCACGACTCGACGAACGGGATCGACGACCCAGGGCCGTCGCCGCCGTCCTGGTTGCGGATCCAACGTCGGATGGCCAATTGGGCGGCGACGTCGTCTTCGTTGTACTCGAGCAGGCGTGACCGCATGGCACGATCACCATTGAGCATCAACTCGTACCAGATCTCGGACTGGAGCCCACCCGGGTCGTCATCCCGCCACTCGAATCCGCACATCGGTGCGATGGCCTTGAGACTGAACCCGTGAGGCGACACGAAACGGGATTTCGTCCAGTCGTAGAGGTCGACGGCGAAACCTTCGAACCACTCGGAGACTGTCGAGAATCCTTCGATCGACAAGTCGTGCCGTTCGGCGGCGAGTTCGAGTTGAGCGCGCTCGTAGTCTGACCAGTGGAGCACCACGGTGTCGTCGGTTGCGTAGCTCGCGAGCCGGTCGAACAACGCGCCGATGAACCGTCGCTCGGACGCATCGGTTCCGAGCCAATCGATGATCGGGTCGAAGTGGGATTCGTCTTCTTCCGTCACGAGGAACCCTGCGAGATAGATCCGTCCGTCGTAGGTCTCGATGTCGAAATCGACCTCCCGGCGCGCACTCGGCAGATCGAGCGACGGTGTGGGATGGCCGAAGCGTAGGAGATGGCCAGATGTCTGGACTCGTGCGTCGTACACGGTGCTCGGATCGGCAATCCGGTCGTCATGCGGGTCGAGGGTGGCGATTGCGGTTCCGGTCATGACACCGGTCGACGCCAACGAATCCCGTTCGATGTCGGTGATGCCGGCAATGAGCGTCGGGTCGTCGACCGCTTCGAGTTGCTCCCGGCAGAGCGCCTGCCAGCTACACCGACGGCACTCGCCCCGCCACCAGGCCGCAATGAGCGGTGCCCCAGGGTGTTCGGAGCCGTGATCGATGGCACCGAGGGCAGATTCGATCCAAGCCTCGGTGTCGGCGAGGATGCTCGCATCCTCGGTGTCGAGGTCGACCCATGTACAGGCCACCGGTGCGTCCGTGCCGATGATTCCACCGACGGCCCGTCCGGTCGCATGCCCGAGTGACTCGAGGATCCGCCAGTAGTGGGCTACCTGGAACAGATCACGCTTGCGGAACGATCGAAAGCGCACGTCGTCGGCGATCGCTGGGTTCACGAGATCGTCGAGGGGTGCGAGGCTGATCGGGAGACCGGAATCGGAGTGCACCTTGTGGCCCTTGATGTCCACGGCCGCGTACCCGTCGGAGAGGCGGACGAGGAGGTCTGGAGCGCCGACGAGTGTGCCGTCAGCCGACCGCATCCGACCACCGACGATGAGGTCGACTCCCGCTCGGATCGCTTGCAGGGTCTCGTCGTAGGGGTGCTTCGCGTGTCGATCCACCACGACCGTCGACCCGCTGTACTCCGAGAGGATCACATCGAGCACCTCGGCCTCGAACGCGATGCCACGATCGGCGAGTCGCATACGGACGGCGCTCGTCTCGCCGACCGCTTCCGTGAACCTGTCGTGATGGATCCGGGTGAGGCAGACCCCAACCTCGCCGCCACGTATCACGGCTGTCGGTCGTTCGGTCGGTGTCTCGATCGTCGTCACAGGTCCAACTTACCTCGGGCCTGTGACGAGTTTCCCCGGGCAGTCAGGTTCTGACGAGCTCGATCACCGGGATGCGCCGTGAGGTCTTCGCCTGGTACTCGGCGAAGTTGTGATACACCGCCGACTGCGCCTCGTACACCGCCGAACGTTCAGGCTCGGGGATCTCCACTGCTTTGGCCTCGTAGGTCTCACCCGGTGCTTCGACCGTGACACTCGGATTCGCCTTGAGGTTGTGATACCAGTCGGGGTGTGTATCGGCGCCGGCCTTCGAAGCGAACACGAACAGCCGATCGCCGTCGCGGCGGCACATCAGCGGGGCCAGGCGCTCCTGTCCGGTCTTTGCACCCGTCGTATGGAGGATGACAAGTGGCGCTCCGTCGAACACCCCTCCGACCCTTCCGTCGTTGCTGCGGAACTCCTCGATGATTCCCGCGTTCCAATCGCTCATGGTTGCCCCTTGTTTCCTGGCCTCGACTGCCCGTGCTGAAATGGCACAACGCCGGGACCTCGCCGGTATTCCCTCTGGCTAGTCTCGGGGGTATGGAATCACCCAAGCAATGGATGTATGTGTTCGGTCCCGGTGACCGTCCCGAGTTGCGGACCGACCCGTCGTCTTGGTCCGAAGAGGACAATGCCGTGGGGGCAGCCCATTTCGAGCGGCTTCGTGCAGGAACGATCGCGGGCACCGTCATCTTCGCCGGGCTCGCTCTCGACCCGGAGGGTCCGGCGGTGGTGGTGTTCGAGGCCGAGTCTGAGGATGCCGCCAGGGCGTTCATGCTTGCAGATCCCTTCGTGAGTGAAGGACTGTTCACCGCGACCCTCTACCCGTTCGTGGCGTCCCTCGTCCGTGGCGAGGTCACGGGCTCTGCGGTGTAGCGGGTCACGTCGTCTGTAATCGGCCTCCACACGTACGCTGAGGAGATGATCGCCGCCCTTGCGCTGTCGCTTGCATTGCTGCTGCCGTTCCCGATTGTGACGGCTGATGGCTGCGCGGATGTGTCCGTCATCGGTGCACGCGGGTCGGGGCAGGTCGGATACGGGAACCAGGTCGGCGATGTCGTCGCAGGGATCGTGTCTGATGCGGAGCGGATCGGACTGTCGGTCGACGACACACCGCTCGATTACCCCGCCATCTCGCTCGCCGATTCATTCGGTTTGGCGTTGTTCACCGGTGAGTACGACCGTTCGGTCGAAACGGGAGTCGCAGCGCTCACCGGCGAACTCGACCGGATTCGGACGGACTGCCCTTCCAGCCGAGTCGTCCTCATCGGCTATTCACAGGGTGCACAGGTGATCAAGCAGACCATGGCGAACCGCCCGCCGATCGATCGCATCGAATCCGTCGTCCTCCTCGGGGACCCGACGCGCGACATCGTCCAGTCGGGGCTGACCCGGCTCGGCGACCTCGCCATCGTGAATCCTGGCTCGCTCG
>CAYTWC010000276.1:0-3121 GCA_964441975.1 uncultured Acidimicrobiaceae bacterium
ACATCTACAGCCGTCTGCTCAAGGACCGCATCATCTTCCTCGGAACACCCATCGATGACGGAGTGGCCAACATCATCATGGCCCAGCTCCTCCACCTCGAAGGCGAGGATCCGGACAAGGACATCAACCTGTACATCAACTCGCCGGGCGGATCGACCTACGCGCTGATGGCCATCTACGACACGATGCAGTTCATCAAGCCGCATGTCGCGACCTACTGCATGGGTCTCGCTGCGTCCGCCGCTGCGGTGCTGCTGGCGGCCGGGGAGAAGGGCAAGCGGTTTGCTCTCCCGCACTCACGGATCATGATCCACCAGCCCCACGTATCAGGTGTCGGTGGTCAGGCGACGGACATCGAAATCCATGCCCGCGAGATCCTCAAGACCCGCGAGGACATCAATGTGATCCTCGCGGAGCACACGGGCAAGTCCCTCGATGTGGTCGAAGTCGACACCGAGCGTGACTTTTGGCTCGGACCTGACGAGGCAATCGAGTACGGTGTGGTTGACTCGATTTTGGCGGGACGCCAGCTCGAAGCCGTCTCCACATAGGAGCGATACAACGTGGGTAAGTACGAAGGCTCAGAACTGCTGAAGTGCAGCTTCTGTGGGAAGTCGCAGAAGCAGGTCAAGAAACTCATCGCCGGTCCGGCCGTGTACATCTGTGATGAATGCATCGAGTTGTGCAACGAGATCATCGAGGAGGAGTTGTCTGGCACCGAAGAGGTCGAGTTCTCGGAACTTCCCCGTCCCCGTGAGATCTACGAATTCCTCGACGAGTACGTCGTCGGCCAGAACCAGGCGAAGAAGGTCCTGTCCGTCGCCGTGTACAACCACTACAAGCGGGTACGGGCCGGTCAACGGGCAACCGACGATGAGATCGAGTTGCAGAAGTCGAACATCCTCATGGTCGGTCCGACGGGTTCGGGCAAGACGCTGATGGCGCAGACGCTTGCCAGACTCCTGAACGTGCCCTTCGCGATCGCCGATGCCACGGCCCTCACCGAAGCCGGATACGTCGGTGAGGACGTCGAGAACATCCTCCTCAAGATCATCTCCGCGGCAGACTTCGACACCAAGCGAGCTGAGCAGGGCATCATCTACATCGATGAGATCGACAAGATCGCCCGCAAGGCAGAGAACCCGTCGATCACCCGTGACGTGTCCGGAGAGGGCGTCCAGCAAGCCCTGCTGAAGATCCTCGAGGGTTCTGTCGCATCGGTCCCACCCCAGGGTGGGCGCAAGCATCCGCACCAGGAGTTGATCCAGGTCGACACCACGAACATGCTCTTCATTTGCGGAGGCGCATTCGCCGGGCTCGAAGAGGTCATCACGAAGCGGGTCGGAGGTTCCGCCATCGGATTCGGTGCGGACGTCAAATCGAAGGACAACGCCCGCCCGGCTGAGATCATCGAGCAGGTCATGCCTGAGGACCTGATCGGCTACGGGCTCATCCCTGAGTTCATCGGCCGTCTCCCGGTCATGACAACCGTCGCCGACCTCGACAAGGAATCGCTCGTCCGGGTGCTCACCGAACCGAAGAACGCGATCACGAAGCAGTACCAACGGTTCTTCGAAATGGATGGGGTCGAGCTCGTCATCACCGACGATGCGCTCGATGCCATCGCCGAGCAGGCCCTCAAGCGGGGAACCGGCGCTCGTGGTCTGCGAGCGATCATGGAAGAGGTCCTCCTCGACACGATGTACGACCTGCCATCACGTACGGATGTGGCACGCGTCGTGATCGACGGCGATGTCGTGAGGGAGAAGGTCAACCCGACGCTCGTCCCGATCCAGGACATCGTCGCAAGCGATCTTCCCGAAGAACGCACGGCCTAGGAGGCCGGTGTCCCGATGACGGACACATGGGCTCGCCACGCGAAGGTGGCGTTCATCGGTTCACATGGGATCCGTAAGACAACCGCCGTCCACGCGTTCGCCAATGCGATGCAGCGCGCCGGGCGATCGGTCGAGCACGGTCGCGAAGTGATCCGCGACAACCCGCTCGGCATGAACGAGTCGGCGACGGGCGAAGCGCAACTTTGGGTGCTCGTCTCCCAGATCCAGATGGAACTCCGACTCGCCCCGAAAGCCGAGGTGCTCGTCCTTGACCGCGGTGTCATGGACAACTTCGCGTACTACCTGCGTGCGTGCGATGGCGAGGACCCGTTCGCCGTCGGACCACTCGTTGATCGTTGGTCGGAAACCTACGACATGGTCGTGCGGCTGAAACCCGATGTCGAGCTGCGGTCCGACGGCGTTCGCTCGACGTCCGACTCGTTTCGCGACGAGGTCGAGGCGCTCCTTGATGCTCGACTTCCCGATCTGGTTCCCGCCCGCAGGCTTGTCACGCTCAACGCATCCGACATCGACGACCGATTCGACTGGTGGCCGCTTGCCGAACGGCTTGCCGCACTCGTCGAGGAGCCCCTGTACGCCGCGGGGGTACCGAAGCGTCGGCCACGGCCAAGACCGAAGCCCTCGCCGGACGTTCCCCAGCTCGAGATGGAAATCTGACCGAGCAGTATCCGGTACCCGGAGCGTTCCCCGTTTCTGTGTACTGAGTACCGCGTACTCCCCACTCGGCAAGGCGCTAGCCTCGCCGCATGGCCGAACCCTTCATCCCCAAATCTGCGGACGAGCGGACGATGCTCAACGCGTACCTGAACTACTACCGCGCGGCGATCTTCGATATCGCCGAGGGGCTCGATGCCGATCAGTTGAACCGACGCCTGGAACCATCCACGCTGACGATCGGCGGCATCGTGCACCATCTTGCGATGGTCGAGGAATGGTGGTTCAACGAGGTGCTTGCCAACAACCCTCAGTCAGAACCCTGGGCGTCGGCTCCGTGGGATGACGACCGCGACTGGGACTTCTCGATCGCGGCGGAACTCGACCCGGATACGATCCGACAGCGCTACCAGAAAGAGATCGACCGATCAATAGCGCTTGAAGCAGCAGCAGAATCGCTCGACGTCGTTTCCGTGAAGGAGCGTGACGGCGAGCCGTTCTCCTTGCGTTGGATACTCGTCCACATGATCGAGGAAACGGCTAGACACGCAGGCCACGGAGATCTGATCCGCGAGTCGATCGACGGCAAGACCGCCAGCATGTGAACA
>CAYTWC010000277.1:0-3111 GCA_964441975.1 uncultured Acidimicrobiaceae bacterium
TGTCGTTCTCCTGAGCGAAACCGTCACGATGGGCATCGTATTGGGTGGTGCGGCGATCCTCGCTGGGGTGGTAATAGCCGACCGCAGCGCGGACGACAGGACTCCCGCCGCTCGTTGACCGAGCGGTCGGCGGTCAGTGCGTGGCGGTCCACCCACCGTCGACGTACCAGGTCTGTCCGGTCACGAACGATGCCCTGTCGGACGCGAGGAAGCAGATCACCTCGGCGATCTCGGTCGGATCGGCCGGCCTCCCGAGCGGGGTGCGGGCATTGTCCCCGGCCATGTCCAAACGTCCTGCCGCGAGCCACTCGTCGTACAACTCGGTTCGTGTCTGCCCCGGACCGACGGCATTGGTCCGGATCCCGTGCTCAGCGAGTTCCACTGCGAGGACTCGGCTGAGCGCGTTGATACCTCGCTTTGCCCCCACGTAGGCACCCCTTCCGGGAAAGATGACCTTCGCTGTCATCGAGGAGGTGGAAACGATCGATCCGCCCTCGCCTCCATCGATCATTCCCTTCGCAAACACCGCACTACAGAGGTAGCCAGACACTAGGTTCACGCGCATCGTTCGATCCCACTCGTCGTCGGATGTATCGACTGTCGGTTTGTTGAGTCGCAGACCGGCGTTGTTGACCAGGATGTCGACCCGCCCATAGCGCTCCATGGTGGCGTCGAAGCAAGCCCGGACGCTCGAAGGATCACCGACGTCCAACGGGAATGGGAATGCGTCCGAACCGGCAGCGATGACGCGGCTGGCCACCTCTTCAGCAGCTGCGAGGTCGATGTCGCCGATGACGACGCCGGCTGCGCCACGGTCGGCGAAGATCTTGACGCATGCGGAACCGATACCCCTGCCACCGCCGGTGACGACTGCCACCTTGCCGTCGAAGCGGTCAGACGCAGTCACGGTCCACCCCGATGCCAGCCGTAAGGGCGCCATCCGGCGTCCACTGTGACCGTCTCGCCGGTGATGAATCGTGCGTCCGGCCCGGCGAGAAACATCACACTCGCTGCGACGTCCGCGGGTTCGAGGGGCTCACTGAGCGGTCGGTACCCGGCGAAATCGCTGATCGTCGACTCAGTCTGGCCAGACGGTCCGACCATGACACAGGTGACGCGGATCCCGTGTGCACCGAGCTCGACGGCCAACGCCTCGGTGACCGCGATGACGGCGCTGGACGTGCATGCCACCGGTGCGGATCCGGCCAATGCGACATCACCCAACACCGAGACCACGTTGACAACGACGAGGCGTCGGCCGGTCGCAAGTGCAAGGGCCGTTGCCTCCCGGCACGCGGACCACGTCTGGTTTATCGCACGGTCGACGGATGACACGAAGGCGTCGAACGCAGCCTCACCGATCGGCGCATCCTCCAACCGAGGAGCGTTGTTGATGAGCACGTCGATTCCGTCCGGTGCGATCGATCGAAACAGCGCACCGAGCGATGTTCTGTCCACATCGGACGCCCCGACGGCGGTGACACTGTGGCCGTCCGAAAGGAACCGGTCGACGATGGCCGGTCCGGCACCGATATCAGCATTGAGAACAACCGTCGAAGGCATCACTGTAAACGTTACCATGCCCACGCTGACTGGTTGGCGCAGGTACAGGAGGACTGACATGGGGACACTTTCGGGAAAACGGGTCGTTGTCATCGGTGGGTCCGCCGGCATGGGGTACGCCATTGCGGAGGCGGCGGTCGAGGCCGATGCCGAGGTCGTGATCGCTTCGCGGACGGCGGACCGTCTCTCGCGCGCCGCTGGACAGCTGGATGCGCTGGGCAAGCAATCGGTGACGACCTGTATGCTCCATGTCGAGGACCGATCGACAGTGGCGGAGATGCTCGCAGATCACGCACCGATCGACCACCTCGTGCTGCCCGGGTCGACTGTCGAACCCGCGCGCTATGACGAACTCACCGACCAAATCGCCAGGGACTCGTTCGACAGCAAGTTCTGGGGACCTTTCTGGACGGTGTTCGATGCGAGGCCGCACATGTCATCGGGTGGGAGCATCGTCTTCTTCTCGGGAGTCGCGTCGCAGCGACCGGTACCCGGCTACGTCATTGGTGCGTGCATCAACGGCGCCCTGGAAGCGGCGACCAGGTCTTTGGC
Source organism: uncultured Acidimicrobiaceae bacterium (assembly GCA_964441975.1). Classification (GTDB taxonomy): domain Bacteria; phylum Actinomycetota; class Acidimicrobiia; order Spongiisociales; family UBA5794; genus UBA5794. The sequence continues at coordinate 2,116 of CAYTWC010000277.1, forward strand.
GCTCGAGCTCGGTCCGCTCGGCCTCCGCATCAACACCCTGTCACCGGGCTTCATCATGACACCGCTGTTCAACGCCCTTCACGATCCGGAAGACCTGGAGCAGAGGATCGCTGACGCCGTCCGACGCTTGCCGCTGCGACGGTACGGGGAACCTGAGGAAGCGGCGTCGGTGGCTTTGATGTTCATGACCAACGGATTCATCACCGGGCAAGTCGTGGTGCTCGACGGCGGACTCCTAGCAACCAACTGAAAGGAGGAATCGATGGACAGCGCCACCTTGAGCGGCTCGGTCGTCGTCGTCACCGGAGCGTCGTCCGGGGTCGGACGGGCAGTTGCCGTCGAGCTCGCACGGAGCGGCGCGTCCGTCGTCGCGGCTGGCCGTTCACACGAGCGACTCCGGGTGACCGAGGCGGCGATGGAGGCGGCTGGAACAGCTGGTATGTCGGTCATCTGCGACGTGACCTCCGAATCCGCTGTCGCGAACCTCTTTGCATCCGCGCTCGCGCGCCATGGGCGTGTCAATGCCCTGGTGAACAACGCGGGGCTGATCGCACCCGCTCCTATCGAGGAGATGGACCTGTCGGACTGGTCCGCTGTCGTCGACGTGAACTTGACGGGCGCCTTCTTGTGTACCCGCGAGGCATTCCGCGCGATGAAGAACACCAGCGGGGGCCGGATCGTCAACGTTGGGAGCATATCTGCCGCCGTTCCACGGCCGAACTCCGCCAACTACGCCGCATCAAAGTCCGGGCTGACGGGCCTCACCCGAGCGACTGCCATCGAGGGCCGTCGGTACGGAATCGCCGCCGGGTGTATCCACCCGGGGAATGTCGCGACCGAGATGCGGACGGGGGAACTCCCGCCGGGCGCCGACGGATGGAACGATGAAGTCATGATGTCGGCGACCCAGGTCGCCACCACCGTTGTCTCGATGTTGGCGATGGAGCCGGGGGCCATGGCGTGGGAGTACACGATTCTCCCCATCGAGCAACCGTT
>CAYTWC010000278.1:0-3109 GCA_964441975.1 uncultured Acidimicrobiaceae bacterium
CATGCTCAGCGCCACCAGCGTGAGCGTCGGATTGGCGACGCCGCCTGTCGGGAACACAGAACTACCAGCCACGTAGAGGTTGCTCGTTCCGAAGACGCGGGCGTCGACATCCACGACACCGTCTCGCGGTTCGGCACTCATCCTGGTGGTCCCCATGTGGTGCCACCCACCCGTGAAGGCCGTGGGTCCTGTCGCAGTCTCCGTCCACGCGGGAACGAAGTCCCCGAGGTCCGAACCATCAAGAGCGTCGCCGAGCAGTTCCGTCGAACGGCGGGCGTCTTGCCAGTCTTTCGATGCGATGTCCCAATGAAGGACCGGTAGCCGGAGCCCGTAGCGGTCGCGTTTGTCCGACAGGGAGACAACGGAATTCCGGTTCGGGGTCTGTTCGCTCATCGCCGAAACAGCAAAGCAATCCCTCGTAACCGAGTCTCGTATCCGATCCGTGAACAGCGACGGGATGTCCGAACGGTCCTGCCAGATCGTGCGCATTTCCGTCCTCCAGAGCTTCGAATCGAAGGGACCAAAGGGAACCGACCTCGTCAGACGCCCGAGCGCGTTGACACCGGGGGCCAGCGACGAGAGGTAGGCCTCAACCGGAAGGAACACCGAACGGGCCATGTGCTCGCGACGAACCGCGCTGTCGGTGGGTGCGATCCAGATCTCCTCGTCGATGTCGCAGTACCGCTGTGCAACAGCGGAACGGGCTGCGTCGTTGCGGGGAATGATGTGGCCGGCGACATAGTGCATGTGTTCCATGAAGTACCGACCGACGTTGTCAGCAGCGTCACCCATCACCCCGAGAACCTGTTCGTTGTTGAGGAGGATGCGTGCATTGTCGATTCCGCCGGCGGCAAGGACGAACCTCTCGGCCTCCACCGTGAACGCCTCACCCTTCGCCGTTCGCACGTCGACATGGGTGATCGCACCCTCATCATCCACGGCGAAGTGCGTCGCCGTCGCATCGGTGATCCACGTTTGATGTTCACCGGCGGCAACCTTGTCAGCGAGAAGGGCGAAGCGGTCGCGGTCCCCGTGACGAAACGCTATGTCGGCGACATCGGCGGCGGCAGAGAAGATGTCTCCGCTGACACCGCCTTTCCACCACTCGGCCTGGTCTGCGATACCGCAGTACGCAGATGCTCCACCGATCCGGCTATTGATCTCGTCCGGTGCGATCGGCCACGCGGTCGACGCCGGGGATTCGACGTCGATCGGATCGAGTGGGCGCGACCGGAGTCCGTGTTCCAGCAGCGCGGCGGTACTCCCGCCGACCCCACGCACACGTGACATGCGGAGCGGAAAGTACGGTTCCCCACGGTTCAGTCCGCGTGTCGCGGATTGGGCGCCGCGCACATGACCGCGCACCGATGCAGCGAGGGTGCTCGCATCGTGCCTGTCGTGATATCGGGATCCCGATTCGAGGACCACGACACGCAAACCGGCGTCCATAAGCTCGGACGCGACGGTGATCCCGGCAGGGCCGGCTCCGACGACACAGACGTCGGCGGTCCGGGTACTCCCCGCCTGGGATCCACCATCGATGAACACTGGACTATCTCGGGACGTCGATCAGGTTCCGTGGAGCGATAGGACTCCGGCGTCGTGCTGCTCGACGTGATATCGGATGGCGTCCGAGAAGGTCGTATGCAGGTCGCGGGTCGGGCTCCATCCGAGCGCCTTGAGCTTGGAGATGTCCGGTGGAACCCGGTTCATGTCCTCATACCCCTTGCCGTAGAAGTCCTCACCGGAGATCTCGATGATCTCTCCTGCGTAGGCGTTACCGGTCAGATCCTCGTAGATATCGCTCATGTAGCTGGCGAGTTCCTTGATCGAGATGTCCGTCGTCGGATTTCCGATGTTGTAGATCTGATTGATCGCCTCCGGTGACTCGAGCAGCGTCGTGAACGCGGCACTGGCATCGTCGATGTGCGTGAATGAGCGTCGCTGCTCACCACCATCCACCAGATGGATCGGACCGCCAGTGATCAAGGCCGACATGAAGTGCGCGAACACGCGCGGACCGCCGACTGACCCGGCCTCGACCAGGTAGTCGAAACGTGGGCCCACGAAGTTGAACGGCCGGACGATCGTGTATTCCAGGTCGCCATTGAGGCCGTGGGCGTGCAGTATCCGCTCGAGGAACTGTTTCCCGCTTGCATAGACCCAGCGCTGTTTCGTCACCGGACCCATGACGAGATCACTCTCGTCTTCCTTGTATGTGCCGTCGGTACTCCGCTTGCCGTATATCTCGGAGGTCGAGTACTGGAACAGTCGCTTCTGGTGCTTGATGCAGTAGTCGGCGATCTTCACGTTCTCGAAGAAGTTGAGCTGGATGACCTCGAGCGGCTTCGCCACGTAGAGGCTCGGGTTCGCATACGCGACGAGGTCCACGACGACGTCACAGTCGCTGATCAGCTTGTCCGCAAGTGGAGGATCGTCGAGGATGTCCGCCTCGATGAACCGGAAGTTCGGTCCCTCGATGCCGGCCAGCTTCTCCCCTGTGACATCGACGCCGACGACGTCGTGTTCGCCCTGCTCGATGAGATGTTCGATGAGATTCGAGCCGATGAACCCGCCCGCCCCGATGATCAATAGCTTCACGTGGATTTCCCTACCTTCTTGGGTGTGGCAGCGCCACACGTTGTCGTTTCCATTTGTCTGGACTAGGCGCCAACCCGGCTGCCGAGGACGGCCCCGGGTGTGCGCATCAAGATTCGTACGTCACCGAGAAACGTCACATTGTCGACGTACTCGATGTCGATGTGGGTGGCCTCGTGCATGGGAACGTTGCCACGCTCGGTCACCTGCCAGAGACCGGTCAAGCCTGGCTTCACTTCGTGACGCCGATGTTGCCAGTCCTGATAGCGAGCGACGATGCTCGGCAATTCCGGTCGGGGGCCCACCAACGCCATCTGCCCGAGCGCCACGTTCCAGAACTGTGGAATCTCGTCGAGACTCCACTTTCGTAGGAACCGCCCGTACGGGACATGGCGCGGATCGTCGGGTGACTTGTGATTCTGCCGGCGATCCTCATGGTTGATATCCGTGTCACGCTGACGACGATCCTGCTTCATCGTCCTCAGCTTGTACACCGTGAATTCCTTGCCGA
>CAYTWC010000279.1:0-3105 GCA_964441975.1 uncultured Acidimicrobiaceae bacterium
GTGCTCGAGCGCCGCGGCGTCCTCCGGGCCGGCATCCCGCCGTACGTGGGGACGGGCGCATCCGGAAATGGTCGCGATGGCGCCCCAGTGCAATAAGCTGTGCAGGTCCGCATTGTCAACCACAATGCAGGCCGTGAGGCTTGCGCACATGATCAAATGAAGCACCCCAACCCCCCTTCCGACCAGGAGCTGCACTGTGTCCGATAAGACGCTGACCGAAGAACGACCTGCCCCACAACAGATCGACGACGTGGTCATCCGGTTCGCCGGCGATTCGGGCGACGGCATGCAACTCGCCGGTACGCAGTTCACCGCGAGCTCCGCTCTCTTCGGCAACGACCTTGCAACACTGCCGAACTTCCCCGCCGAGATCCGCGCTCCCGCCGGGACGATCGCAGGGGTTTCCTCCTTCCAGGTCCACATCGCCGACTGGGACATCCTCACACCCGGTGACAACCCCGATTGCCTGATTGCGATGAACCCGGCCGCGCTCAAGGCCCATCTCCACGACCTTGTCAAAGGCGGACTGCTGCTCGTCAACAGCGATGCCTTCGAAGAACGGAACCTCGCCAAGGCCGGATACGACACGAATCCGCTTGAGGACGGAAGTCTCGACGCCTACCAGTTCCTCCAGGCACCGATGGATGAGCTCACCAAGGAGGCAGTCAAGGACACCGGTGTCAAGGGCAGAGAGACCCTCCGTTCCAAGAACTTCTTCGCTCTCGGCCTCGTGTCGTGGATCTACCAGCGACCGCTCGACCCGGTGATCGACTGGGTCGTGACGAAGTTCGGCGACGACACACCGGTCAGCAACGCCAACATCCTTGCCCTCAAGGCGGGATACAACTTCGGGATCACCACCGAGGCGTTCCATCACACGTTCGAAATCAAGCCGGCTGAGCTCCCGCCCGGTGAGTACACGAACGTCGTCGGCAACACCGCGACCGCATGGGGTCTCCTCGCTGCGTCGGACAAGGCAAGCCTCCCGCTGTTCATCGGCTCGTATCCGATCACGCCTGCCACGACGATCCTCGAGGAGCTGGCGCGTCACAAGAATTTCGGCGTCAAGTCGTTCCAGGCAGAGGACGAGATCGCCGGTATCGGCTCGGCACTCGGGTCGGCATTTGCTGGTCGGCTTGCCGTGACGACGACTTCAGGTCCCGGGCTCGCGCTCAAGTCCGAGACGCTCTCGCTTGCCCTGATGATCGAGCTGCCCATGGTTGTCGTCGACATCCAGCGCGGCGGGCCATCGACGGGACTCCCGACGAAGGTCGAGCAGTCGGATCTGCTGTTCGCACTGTACGGACGGCACGGCGAGTCCCCTCTCCCGATCGTCTCGACGTCGTCACCATCGGACGCCTTCGATGCGGCATTCGAGGCAGCGCGCATCGCGATCAAGTTCATGACGCCGGTCATCCTCCTCACCGACGGATACATCGCAACGTCATCGGAGCCGTGGCAGCTTCCCGATCTCTCCGAGCTCCCGGACATCTCGCGACCTTTCGCGACACATTCCGAAGAAGACGGAGCGTTCCTCCCGTACCTGAGGGATCCCGAAACCCTTGCACGGCCATGGGCGATACCGGGCCAGCCCGGACTCGAACACCGTGTCGGCGGACTCGAGAAGGACGCCACAACCGGCAACGTCTCGTACGACCCCGACAACCACGAGGCCATGACCTACACGCGTGCGGACAAGATCCGCCGTATCGCAGACGACATCCCCGATGTCGAGGTCCACGGAGAAGGTGACGGCCTGCTCGTCCTGACCTGGGGCTCCACGTACGGAGCGGCCCGCACGGCCGTCAACCGGGTCAACAAGACCGGCAGATCCGTTTCGCACGTACATCTCCGGTACATCAACCCGATGCCGAAGAATCTGGGAGAGGTACTCGCCCGCTTCGACACGGTGCTCGTACCCGAGATCAATCTGGGTCAGCTCTCGAGGCTGATCCGGGCCGAATACCTGATCCCGACGGTTTCGTTCAATCGGATCCAGGGACAGCCGATGCGAGCTCGTGAGATAGAACAGGAAATCAACCAACTCCTTGACGGAGGGACAGGCGAATGACCGACACAGCATCCCGCTACGAGCGGGCGGACTTCCAAACCGACCAGGAGGTCAGGTGGTGCCCCGGGTGCGGCGACTACACGATCCTCGCCTCAGTCCAGTCGTATCTTGCGTCCCTCGACATCGATCGTGAGAAGCACGTGTTCGTGTCCGGAATCGGATGTTCGAGTCGTTTCCCCTACTACATGAACACCTACGGCATGCACACGGTCCACGGCCGGGCTCCTGCGATCGCGACCGGTGTTGCAACCGCGAATCCGGATCTCACGGTGTGGGTGATCACCGGCGACGGTGATGGTCTGTCGATCGGCGGCAACCACTTGATCCACGCGCTCCGCCGCAACATCAACATGAACATCATCCTGTTCAACAACCAGATCTACGGTCTCACCAAGGGTCAATACTCCCCGACGTCGGAGGTCGGGAAGCGGACGAAGACATCACCTTCGGGTTCGATCGATCGGCCGTTCAACCCGGTCAGCCTTGCGCTCGGCTCCGAGGCTGCATTCGTGGCGAGGACGATCGACATGGATCGCAACCACACGATCGAGATGCTCAAGGAGATGCACGAACACGACGGCGCCGGTCTGCTCGAGATCTATCAGAACTGCAACGTCTTCAACGACAAGGCATTCATCGACCTCACCGACAAGAGCAGCCGCGATGCGAACCGTATCTGGCTCGAGGCCGGCAAGCCGATCATCTTCGGTGAGAACAACGAATACGGCGTCGTCGTCGATGGTCATGGTGCCAAGATCGTGGAGGTCGCGGACCACGGTATCGAGAATCTCCACGTCCACACGCCCGACGATCCGAATCCATCCGTGGCATTCGCACTGAGCCGCATCTCCCAGGGTCCGTATGGCCCGACGCCACTCGGTGTGTTCCGTAACGTGAAGGTGCCGAGCTACGGCAAGGTGTTGGAACAGCAGATCGCCGCTGCCCAGGCCGACAAGGGCGCAGGTGATCTCGAGAAGCTGATTCGTTCCCGCGGCACGTGGACGGTCGACGCCTGATCGGGTCGGCGTTCAGTT
>CAYTWC010000280.1:0-3104 GCA_964441975.1 uncultured Acidimicrobiaceae bacterium
CTGGGTCCATCGGTAGTAGTCGGGGTCCGTCGTGGCGAAAGACCGATCCCAGTCGTAGGAGAACCCGAACGCCTTGAGCTGGCGGCGGTAGTTCTCGACGTTCTTGTCCGTGGTCGTGCGGGGGTGCACACCGGTCTCGACCGCGTACTGTTCGGCGGGGAGCCCGAATGCATCGAATCCCATCGGATGGAGCACGTTCGCGCCACGCATTCGGTGGAATCGGGAAAAGATGTCGGTACCGATATACCCGAGGGGATGGCCGACGTGGAGGCCCGAACCCGATGGGTACGGGAACATGTCAAGGATGTAGATCTTTGGCTTCGAAGCATCGAATCCGGGGTCGCCGGGATTGGGCACGCGGTAGAGCCCGTCGGCGGCCCACTGTGCCTGCCAACGTTGCTCGATCTCTCGGAAATCGTACGACGCCATTGCCCTCCTATCGGACGCCAGCGTAACGCGTTCAGCCCCCACTGGATCAATCCCCGGTTCTGGACGCAGATCTCAGCTGTCGCGGATCAGCGACCGAGATCGTGTTCGACCTGCGTCACCCTCGTGCGGATGGTGAATGCCGATGCGCCAGACAGGATCGCGCCACGGCCGAACAACCGACCACTTTCCCAGTTCGACAGCCCGAGCTCCGGTTCGTTGAGCGCATACTGCCCATCGACCCAGCGGGTGAAGCCGTTGCCGACGAATGGCGCGTCGATCGCCGAGAAGAAGGCATCGACCTCCGAGTCGTCGTCCGAGACGATCGATGCTACAAACCGCGGGCTGTAGGTATTGAACCAGGCAACGGCCTGAACAGGGTCGTCGACGACCGCAACGGTCACCTCGGGACTCCCCTCCCACTCCCATTCACGGCCAAGGTCTGCTTCGGCGATCGGTTCCGCAAGCGGCTCGTCCACCGATCCCTCTGCCCGTGCGATCGGAACGACGCGTGAGAACCAATCATCGGGTACGGCTCCGACGCTCGATTCGAGGACATGCAGTTTGGGGTTCGTGCCGAGACGCGCCCCGGCGCGTTCAAGCGCGTGGAGGAAGACCGGCATGAGTTCGTCGAGGCGTGATCGCGGGATGCACGCCGTGTTCAGCGTGTTGCACACCTTCCGGTCGAGCGAGTGGTACACCGACGCTGCGAACTTGCGTGGATCCGCTTCATTTCCGGCGATGATCCACGCACCCCCGGTGCCGTGGAGACTGACGGGGTTGCCTGCCTGTCGAGCAACGGCGCCGAGGCGGGCAGTTGCGGCACCCGATCCGCGCGCCACGGCAAGACCGAGTCGCGGGTCGTTCATCATGGCGATTCCCGCAGCACGCAACGGGCTTGCGACAAGGGATGCCGCTCCCGCAGGGAGGCCACTCGCACCGAGTGCAGGCTCGAGGGCATGCTCGACGATCGCCTCGGCTGTCCCAAGGGCATCAGAGCCAATCCTGAAAACGACCGTGTTCCCTCCCCTCAGCACACCGGTTGCATCGGCAAAGACGTTCGGGCGCCCTTCGAACACGAACCCGATCACGCCGAGCCCGTCGACGACCTGTTCGAGCCTCCAGCCGTCATGGTCGATCGTGTCGACCACCTGACCTCTTGTCGACGGCGCCTTCGCCCAGCCACGAAGGCCCTCGATCATTCCGGTCCGCATGGTTTCATCGAGGATCAATCGGGTCACCGACCGTCCGGATTCCTTGGCAACAGCGACATCGGACATGTTCGCTTCGGCGATCGCGGCAAACACCTCGTCGTCCGAGATGGCGTCGGCGAAGCGGTGGTAGAAGTCGGTGATCTGCTCGTCGGAGACGCCACCCATGGCTTCGAATGCGTCGACGGCAGCGGTGACAGCATCGGTGGCCACGGTCCCGGCCGCGGCTGGGACGTGGAGCAGTTCGCCGGTCGTCTGGAGCACGATGAGGGTGTCCCCCGGCTCGAAGGCATCGGCGAGTTCGGCCGACACGACGGAAACCTTGGTTCCACCCCAAGGAATCGCCATACCGGGGGTCAGCGAGGTCAACTGTTCACGTTCCATGTGACCAGAGTAGGAGAGATCTTGGATCTTGGATCGTGGATCGTGGATCGTGGATCATGGATCATGGATCATGGATCATGGATCATGGATCATGGATCATGGATCTTGGATCTTGGATCTGGGATCTGGGATCTGGGATCTCGCTGTCAGTAGGTGAGAACCGCGTTGAGTGGGAGATCGAACTTTGAACGGCCGTCGAGTGCGCTGAGCTCGATGAGCATCGTTGCTCCGATCACCGTACCGCCGGCCTTTTGGATCAGCTCTTTGGCCGCTGCAAGCGTTCCGCCGGTCGCCAGGACATCGTCGACGATGAGGACGTTGGCGCCCCCAGCGAACGCATCGGCATGTATCTCGAGGCTATCGGTTCCGTATTCGAGGTCGTAGGTGACCGAAACGGTGGCTCTCGGTAGCTTGCCGGGTTTGCGTGCCAGACCGACGCCAGCTCCGATTCTCTCGGCAATCGACCCGGCCAGCAGGAACCCGCGCGACTCGATCCCGACCACGATGTCGATGTTCTTGTTCACGAACGGAGCGGCCATCTGGCCGACCGCCTGAAGGAATGCCCCAGCGTCAGCGAGGAGAGGTGTGATGTCCTTGAACACGATCCCGGGTTCGGGATAGTCGGGGACGTCGGCGACGAATGCGTAGAGATCAGCCATGGCGGCATGCTACTCGTCACGATGCGTTGAGCGTTGAGCGTGAAGCGTTGAGCGGTAGGAACCGAGGGCCCCACGGTCAACACTCGGTCCCCCCACTCTCAACGCTCAACGCTCAGCTCTCAAGGCGATAGCCGACACCTCTGATCGTGGTGATCTGTGGCGCTGAGCCGTCGCTTTCAAGCTTTCGACGGAGCCGTCGTATGTGTTGGTCCAGACTCTTGGTGTCCCCCCAGTTCATCCCCCATACCTCTTCGAGGATGCGGTCGCGCGTCACGATGCGGCCCGCCTGGTCGGCAAGGAGCGCCATGACCTCGAACTCCTTCCGAGGTAGGTCGAACGTCTCCTCCCCCACTCGCAGCTGATAGTTGCTCGCATCGAGCTCGACTATCCCGACGGTCCAGACTTCAGAGTCGTCCATCGATGT
>CAYTWC010000281.1:0-3100 GCA_964441975.1 uncultured Acidimicrobiaceae bacterium
CAGCGGCTCGCGGACATCGACGAGGTGCCGGTCAACTGGTGCCCGGGTCTTGGCACGGTACTCGCCAATGAAGAGGTCACCCCGGAGGGCCGTTCCGATCGCGGTGACTTCCCGGTCTTCCGGCGTCCGCTTCGCCAATGGATGCTGAGGATCACCGCCTATGCGGACCGACTGCTCGACGATCTCGATGACATCGATTGGCCGGAGAGCGTCGTCACCATGCAGCGCAACTGGATAGGTCGTTCCGAAGGTGCCGAGATCGTCTTCGACATCGAAGGTCACACGCCGATGCGTGTCTTCACCACCCGTCCGGACACGATCTTCGGTGCGACATACATGGTGATGGCACCCGAACACCCGCAGGTCGACGAGATCACACCTGACGCCTGGCCGGACGGCACCAAGCCGTCGTGGACGTTGGGGATCGACGACCCCAAGTCGGCGGTTGCGGCGTATCGACTCGCGGCGTCACGAAAGTCCGACCTGGAGCGTCAGATCGAGGATCGCGACAAGACGGGTGTCTTCACGGGGGCGTACGCGATCAACCCTTTGAATGGTGAACGAATCCCGATCTTCATCGCCGACTACGTCCTCATGGGGTACGGGACGGGTGCGATCATGGCGGTCCCCGGTCAGGACGAGCGGGACTGGGAGTTCGCAGAGACGTTCGATCTGCCGATCATCAGGACGGTGCAACCCCCCAAGGACTTCGAAGGTGATGCCTACACGGGGCCCGGTCCGGCAGTCAACAGCGGGTTCCTGGACGGCCTCGAGATCGACGATGCCAAGGCGCGGATCATCCATTGGTTCGAGAACAACGGTGCTGGCAAGGGGACGGTCACCTACAAACTGCGCGACTGGTTGTTCTCCCGTCAGCGGTACTGGGGTGAGCCCATTCCGATCCTTCACGGACCGAACGGTGAGCTCCGCGCCGTTCCCGAGGATCAGCTGCCCCTCCGCCTGCCTGAGATCGACGACTACGCACCGAACGCGTCGACGGACGAGAACGCTGAACCCACACCATCGCTCGCGAAAGCAGATGACTCGTGGAAGCTCGTCGAGATCGACGGCGTGACATACACCCGCGAGCTCAACACGATGCCCCAATGGGCCGGTTCCTGTTGGTACTACCTCCGCTATCTCGATCCGCACAACGACGATCGATTCGTCGGTGAAGAAGCCGAGCGGTACTGGATGGGCGACAGCGGCGTCGACCTGTATGTGGGTGGCGTCGAGCACGCCGTGCTCCACCTGCTCTACGCACGCTTCTGGCACAAGGTCCTCAACGACCTCGGCTACCTCGGGACACGCGAACCGTTCGGGAGGCTGTTCAACCAGGGCTACATCCTCGCCGACGCCTTCCAGGACACGCGAGGTGTCTATGTCCCGGCCGAACAGGTCGAGGAGACCGATACTGGTCCCATGCTCGACGGAGAGTCCGTCACTCGTGTCCATGGAAAGATGGGCAAGTCGCTCAAGAACGGCGTAAGTCCGGATGACATCTTCGAAGAGTTCGGCGTCGACACGCTTCGTCTGTACGAGATGTTCATGGGGCCGCTCGACACATCTCGGCCGTGGTCGACACGCGACATCGTCGGGGTGTACCGGTTCCTGCAGCGGTTGTGGCGCAACCTCGTTGACGAGGAGGGGGAGCTGCTCATTGCAGAGGAACCGTCTTCGGGGGAACTCCAGGTGCTCTTGCATCGGACCATCGAAGCGGTAACCAAAAACATGGAGAACCTGCACTTCAACACCGCCGTCGCTCGGCTGTTCGAACTCAACAACGCACTCGTGCCTCTCGACAAGGTGCCGCCCGACGTCGCAGACGTCATAGTCCGGTTGCTGTCACCGCTCGCTCCTCACGTCGCCGAAGAACTCTGGCATCGCATGGGGAAGGAGGGTTCGGTCGTCGTCGCTGCGTGGCCCGAATACGATCCGGAGCTGACCGCTGTGGACACGGCGACCATGGTCGTGCAGGTCAACGGCAAGGTGCGCGACCGAATCGAGGTACCGGCGCTGATCACCGAGGAGCAGGCCGTCGCTCTCGCGATGTCCTCGCAACGAGTACTGGCACACACCGGTGGTGCGGAGCCGCGCAAGGTGATCGCGAAGCTGCCCAACGTCGTCAGTCTCGTGGTCTGATGCCCTCGGCGATCGAGGTCATCGAGCGGTCCGGTCTCGATGTGAACGCCGACGAATTCGTGGGAGTCGTGTTTCGGCCGATGCCGGCGATCATGCACTGCGTGCTGCGCTCACGGGCGAGCGCGATCACGATCGGCTCGACCGTGTTCTTCGACCCGAAGATCTTCGACGAGGTCGTGGCCGGTCTTCACCCCGATCTCGTCGCTCATGAACTGCTCCACACGGTGCAGTGGAAGACTGACGGTGCGGCATTCATCCCGCGGTATGTGTCCGAGTATCTGCGGTTGCGGATGGTCGGGGCGACCCACGACGCAGCGTACCGTTCGATCTCGTACGAGATCGCCGCCTATGAAGTCGGATCAGCGAACCGGAGGAGCCCGGTGTGACCGTGCAGGCACCCCCTCCGCCAGCCGGTTATCTCCCTGTCCCGGCGACACGCGTATCGGGCGGTGCGATGATCGGCTGGATCCTCCTCGTCTTCGTGGCCGGACTCGTCGGAGCCAACGTCGTTGCCGTCGTACTTGTTGCTGCGGGTGCGGACCTCATCGAGCCGATCCCGTTCGCAGTCGTGTTCATGGGCCAGACCGTCGGCTCGCTGTTCGTCGTGTTCCTCTATTCGCGTCGATCGTCGGGGTCGCTTGTGGCCGACACCGGTCTCGTGCTTCGAGGCAAGGACTGGTGGGCACTGTTCGCCGGAATGGGCCTTCAGATCGGGGTCGCACTTCTCACCGTCCCGTTCATTGAAGCGCTCTTCCCGGATGGCCCGCCCGAGCAAGGGGTCGCCGAAGTTGCGGGGAGCACCGAGACCACGGCCGAGATCATCCTGATCTTCGTGTCCGTAGCGATCCTCGCTCCGATCCTCGAGGAGATCCTGTATCGGGGCATGCTCATGTCCTGGCTGAACCGGTTCATGGGGAAGTGGCCGACGATTCTCGTGAGTGCCCTCCTGTTCGCCAGC
>CAYTWC010000282.1:0-778 GCA_964441975.1 uncultured Acidimicrobiaceae bacterium
CGCTCTGTGTGGTCGCGGAAGCCGGCAGGGCTGTCGATCGTCGATGGTCCATCGGCGACGAGAGCAGCAAGCTCGAACGCCGAGCGGACCTGCGCTGATGCGACATCGATCGTGACATCGGCACCGACCACGTCGACCGCACCGCCAACGTTCAATGGCGCTGTCCCGCCCGTTGTGGCGAATCGACCGCCAAGAGCGGTCAGCGGTCCCTCAAGGCGAGTCATGTCGCGCTTCGAGAGCGATGGGTCGCCGATGAGTTCGACGTTGATCGACAAAGTGGAGAGGATGCCCGAGAGCAATCGCATGGTCGTGCCGGAGTTTCCGCAGTCGATCGGGCCATCCGGAGTGCGCCAATGACTGACGCCTGGCGAGCGGACCTGCTCACCGGAGATCTCGACACCGAGTGCGCGCATGGCCATGGCCGTCGATGCGATGTCGAGACCGTATCCGAGTCCTGTGACGAGGCTGTCTCCTTCCGCCATTCCTGCGAATAGCAACGCACGATGCGAGAGAGACTTGTCACCCGGCACTCTCACCGTGGCAAGAAAAGCGTGGTCGGTGCCCGAAATGGTGCGGTTGATCATTCGGACTCCCCCGCGAGTGTGTAGATCGTTCGTATCTCTTCCATCGTGAGTGCACGGTAGGCACCTGGCGCGAGTGTCCGATCGCTGATGCCGGCGATGGAAACCCTCACCAACCGGTCGACGGTCAGGCCGACGGCCTCAAGCAATCGTCGAACCTCGCGCTTGCGTCCCTCCGTCATGGTTATCTCGATGAT
>CAYTWC010000282.1:788-3090 GCA_964441975.1 uncultured Acidimicrobiaceae bacterium
ATGTCCACCGTGACTTGACACGATTCGTGCTCGTGTCGCTCGCGCCAGCCCGTCCTCGAGGTCGACACCGTCCATCACGGCCTGCAGGTGCTTCGACGTGGCCTGTTCGCTCGTCCTCGCCTGATAGACCTTCTCGATGCCGTACCGGGGATGGGTCACACGGAGCGCGAGGTCTCCATCATTGGTCATCAGCATCAGGCCTTCGGAGTGGAGATCGAGGCGCCCGACCGGTTTCGTGACGGGATCGGCAGGCACAAGGTCCGTGACGACCGGTCGTCCGTGTGTGTCCTCCATCGTCGACACGACGCCCGTTGGCTTGTAGAGCAGCCACGTCCTCAGCTCCGGATTGAGGGGCAGCCGTATCCCGTCGACGGCAACCACGGCAGCGGCTGCATCGATTTTGTCGCCGAGGCTCGCGACGGCACCGTCAACGGTCACCCGTCCTCTCTCTATCAGCACATCAGCGTGGCGTCTGGAGGCGAAGCCCGACCGAGCGATCAGCTTGTTGAGTCGTTCGATGATGACTCCGGTCGCAACGGCAGCTCGAGTGTCTCCACGATCTGTGCCGGCGGTACGTGATCGGCGAGCGGTGGCAGGTCGGCAACAGATGAAACCCCCATCTTCTCGAGGAACAAGGGCGTCGTCCCGTAGAGAATCGCCTGTCCGGGACCTGGTGCGGTCCCTACTTCTGCTACCAAACCTCGCCGTTCGAGGTTCTTGAGCGCGTGATCTGAATCGACGCCGCGGATCTCGGCGACCTGACCCCGGGAGACGGGCTGTTTGTATGCGACCACCGCAAGCGTCTCCATCGATGCATTGGAGAGTTTGCGTGCCCGGTCGGTCGTTGCATACCGCTCGAGGTACGGCAGAGCATCGACATCGGTGTAGAGACGCCATCCGCCGCCGACATTCCGCAGAACGATCCCGTGCGACCCCGCGAGCTCCTGTGCGATCTCATCGAGCGCGTCGACGACCTCGGCCTTCGGAGCCTCGACAACCTGCGCCAGCTCCTCTGCTGTCACGGGTTCTTCGGCGACGAACAGGATCGCCTCCAGGATCTTCGTCAAGTCGTTCATGGTCTCCCCTGCTCCCCGAGCATGGCTCTGAACCGATTGTCGGCCGCTGCCTCGTCGTATGAGATTGCTATCGCGTCCATGCCGATCTCCTGGCTGACCCGCACGATCCCCCACCGCGCCAATTCCAGCAACGCCAGGAAGTACGCGACGATCTCGGAGTCGCGCTGACAGTGGGCGACGACGTCGTCGAAATCGCTCGTGACGATCGATGCCATTCGCCCCTGGAGATCGACCATCGCATCCTGGACTGACGGAAGGTCGAGATCGAGGTGGTCGACGTCGGGGTCGAGAATCGGCTGTGCGAACACGTTCTCTGCGAGTTCGGCGAAACCAGGAAGATCGAGCGGAATCACGACGTCGGGGACGATGCCAGCGCCGATCCCCTCGAGTCCGACCGTGCGGGCGACGTGGCGTTCGGACGCTTCCATGCGATGGCGGAGGACCGCAGCGATGTCTTTGAACGTCAGACACGCGAGCAGCCGTGAGAGCAGTCGATCCCGCTCCTCAGCGAGGGCAAGTTCGTCGTCGAGATCGATCGGCTCGTCGTCCGGAAGGAGATGTCGAGCCTTGAGTTGGATCAACGTCGCAGCGATCAGCAGGAACTCGCTTGCGACTTCGATGTCGAGATCCTTCATCTCGTCGATGAACGCAACGTATTCGTTCACGATGCCGACGAGGCTCAGCTCTGTGATCTCAAGCTGATGGGAAGTGATGAGTTGGAGGAGCAGGTCGAGGGGACCCTCGAAAACCCGTGTTCGCACTTCGAATGACATTGCGGGAGATGGTAACTGCGAACATCCGACTTCTCGGTGTTCTCAGGAGGGCCAACGGTGCGAGCCATCTCACCTGTTGTCGGCGTCCGAGAGGGTCTTCCACACCCCCGGATCGACGCCGGCTGGGGGCGGACCAGGATGGTGGCGGGTGAATGCAACGGCAAGGGCATCGGCGCCAGAACGAGCGAGGAGGTCGGCACCGATCGCGCCATGGTCCAGATACATGCGCCAGGTGCCCTTCGTCGGGATGTGCAGGACCGAGCACACCGTCGCGAGCGAACGCCGTATCGGACCGATCGGAGCCAGGCTCTTGCCGACGTCATGGAGCAGCGCAGCCTGTGTCGAGGGTCCTCCCCCGCTTCTGCGATAGACCTCGTACGAGTGACGTTGGTCCTGTTGTTGCATACCGAAGAACACGGTTGCGAGTTCGGTCGGGAGGAGCGTTGCAACCTC
>CAYTWC010000283.1:0-2608 GCA_964441975.1 uncultured Acidimicrobiaceae bacterium
ATGTTCGCCGTAGATCAAGTAGCTCGCAAAGGTCACCGCAGCGGCGAGCCCGGCTGCGATCCCGACAACGTCACTGCCGCTGAGCGTCCACGCGCTCGTCACCATCGCGACGCCGAGCACGGCCGCAACTGCCGCACCCCAGATGAGCGGCCGGACATGCTGGCGTTTCACCAAAGTCCACCATCCCAGGACAAGGATCGGGGCGAGAAACTGGACCGTCGCCCCCGGCCCGACACCGAGGAGGTCGATCGCCCAATAGAAGGTCACCGTGACGAGAGCGAGGTTGACTCCGAGCAGGCCCATCTTCCACAGACCTGGCTGCGGTCTGATCGACCCTCGGAACAGCGCAAACGGAACCAGGATGACAACCACCATGAGCGACCTCGCCTGAGCGACACGTGCCGGTGGAACCACATCGAACACTCCTCCGGCGACAGCGCCGGCGAAGCCGAACATCACGGCGGAGACAAGCGCGTACAGCGTTCCTCGGGCGAATGAACTGTCTGGCATCGGCCGATGCTACGGCCGGAGGGTCGGCTTGTAACATCTGCCCCGTCGGGTGGCGAACAGACCCGTCGCGAGAAATACGCAACCCGAACCAGTCCGCACGGGTTCTTCAGGGTATGGAGACGATCACAACGAGTCGCGACACCGACATCGCACGGATGCTCAAAGCCGATTTCGACCGCGGGTTCACGGAACTCGTACGGAGCTACCAGCACGGCATCTACTCGGGTGCCCGCCGGTTGACACATCGACCGGAGGACGCTCGCGACGTCGCCCAGGACACGTTCGTCCGCGCATACACGGCACTCCGCGACTACGACACCGACCGTGTCGAAGCCATGCGGTTCGAGCCCTGGCTGTGGACGATCGCGCTGAACCTGTGCCGGAATCGCGCCCGTGACGCCAAACCGGAAGTTGCACTCCGGGATGCCGACGGCGCCGGTGTCGTCCCAGAATCACCATTCGACGACAGGGCTTGGGATCGCAGACTGTCGTCCTTGAACCAACACCAACGAAACGCGGTCGTGCTCAGACACGTTCTCGACATGTCCGTGGCGGACGTGGCCGCAGCGACAGGTCGTCCCGAGGGGACGGTCAAGGCAGATGTCGCACGGGCCCTCGAACGGCTGCGAGCGACGTTGGCAGCGGAGGAAACCCATGACCAGTGACACACCGAACCCCATCCATCAACTCAACGCTCTTGATCGCCGACCACCGGACGACCTCTATCGCGACACGGTTCTCGCTGTCGGAGCAGCCGATTCCGTCACGACCATCGACAGCCCCATCGGCCCCGTGTGGATCGCATGGAGTATCCGTGGCGTGACGGCGGTCTCACCTCGGTTCGCAACGTCGGATATCGATGCGTTCGCGCAACGACACCGTCGGGAGGCGTACGAGACAACCCACATTCCGACGGACCTCGCCGATGTCGTCACTGACGCAATGGCAACACTCGACGCACGTGACGTGCCGATCGACATGTCGGGCATCGCCACGTTCCAGCAGTCGGTTCTCGAGGCATGTTCGACCATCCCGGTGGGCCAGGTCCGCCCATACGGGTGGATTGCGGATGAGATCCACAATCCGGGTTCGGTCCGCGCCGTCGGAACGGCGCTCGGCAAGAACCCGATCCCGATCCTTGTCCCGTGCCACCGTGTCGTGCGATCGGACGGTTCGGTCGGTCAATACGCGTTCGGACCTGATGTGAAACACGAACTGCTCGTCAGGGAGGGAGCACTGCTCGCATAGAGCGGTAACCCCATGGGCCCTCTCCGGCTACGCTCACGCACATGACCGACATCATCGAGACCGTCCGGAATTCTGTCATCGGTGCCGAGCACGTCGTACCCGGGCCGTTCGGACCGAGAAGGGTCACATACGCCGACTACACCGCATCAGGTCGGTCACTCGGGTTCATCGAGGACTACATACGCGAAGCGGTCCTACCGCTGTATGCCAACACACACACCGACTCCTCGGGAACCGGCCTCCAGACGGGCCAATTCCGAGAAGAAGCCCGCGAGATCATCCGCAACTGTGTCAACGCCACGGACGACCACGCCGTGCTGTTTGTCGGTAGCGGATGCACCGGCGCGGTCGACCGATTGATCCGTGTCCTCGGGCTCACGATTCCCGACACGCTGGACCACAAGTACTCACTGTCGAATGCGATTCCCGCAGATCAGCGGCCTGTCGTGTTCATCGGGCCGTTCGAACACCACTCCAACGAACTCCCATGGCGTGAATCAATCGCCGATGTGGTCAAGATCGGCGAGGACAGGGACGGGCACATCGATCTCGAACAGCTCGAGGCGGAACTCGTCGCATACCAGGACCGACCGATGCTCATCGGATCGTTCTCAGCCGCCTCCAACGTCACTGGGATCCTGTCGGACACCTCGGGGATTGCAAAGCTCCTGCATCGTTACAACGCCCTGTCGTTCTGGGACTTCGCCGCGGCCGCACCATATGTCGCGATCGACATGTTCGGGGACGGCTCACCGGGAGCCCACAAGGACGCGATCTTCATCTCGATCCACAAACTCATCGGTGGTCCCGGCACCCCCGGCTTGCTCGTGGCAGACAAGGCGTTGTTCAA
>CAYTWC010000283.1:2618-3086 GCA_964441975.1 uncultured Acidimicrobiaceae bacterium
GGCCTGCCCGGAGGCGGAACCGTCCGGTTCGTCAACGCTGACAAGCACGAATACATCACCGACGTCGAGCACCGCGAGGAGGGCGGCACCCCTGCGATCGTCGAGTCGATCCGAGCCGGACTCGTATTCCAGCTCAAGGAGGCCGTCGGGACCGACCGCATCCGAGGTCTCGAACACGACTTCATCACCCGCGCGATCGACTCGTGGCAGGACAACCCGAACATCGAGGTGCTCGGCAACCCATCGGCGGAAAGACTGTCGATCGTCTCGTTCGTCGTCAAACATCGATCGATGTACCTGCATCACAACTTCGTGGTCGCGGTGCTCAACGACCTGTTCGGGATCCAGAGCCGCGGCGGCTGTTCGTGCGCGGGACCCTACGGGCATCGACTGCTGGGCATCGACCTCGACCGCTCACACGAGTTCGAACGCGAGATCACCCGCGGGTGCGAGGGCATCAAGCCCGGG
>CAYTWC010000284.1:0-3083 GCA_964441975.1 uncultured Acidimicrobiaceae bacterium
CACGATCGTGGAGGCGCTGTCGTCGCCCCACGGGCCGGAGCGGACGTACCACTCGCCGTCGGTCTGGTACACCATGACCGGCGTGTAGATGTTGAGCCGTTCCTTGGTGGTGTAGGTGCGCCACCCTCCGGAGTTGAGCTCGACTCGCTCGTCGAGATGGTAGACGACGATGTCGGTGTAGTGGTACCGGAGCGCGATGCTGGTCTCGCTGCGTCGCTGCAGCCTGGTGTTGTTGCCGACCGGGCGGTCGGTCTTGCTGCGACCACCGGCGAGGGCGCGTGCGGCCTCGTGGTAGTTCTGGACGGTGATGTGGGGCATGGTTCTCCTCAGACGTAGGGGAGCTGGTGTTCGATGATGTCGTCGGCCTCTCGCCAGCCGTCCTCGTCGCGTTCGAGCCATTCGGCCAGCTTGTTGGCGACGGCGGTCTGCCGGAACGGGATGGTGGACTCGCCCTTGGCGTAGTCGTAGACGTTGATGCACGTCAGCGCGTGGCCGGGGCGGGAGCTGTGGTGGACGTCGATGTAGGCGCCACCGCGGTAGATGGCGACCCATCCGTCGCGCCTGGCGCGGACTTCGGGTTCGGGGTCACGTCGGGGCATGGCGGTCCTCCTGTTCGAGGGCTTCGGTGAGCTGGTCTTCGAGGTGCGACGTGGGTGAGTTGCGGAGGTCCCCGATCATGAGTGAGCACTCCAGGTTCCGGTGCGCGGCCAGCTCGGGTCGAGGGGCTGACCGATGGCGAGCCCGATCGGGTCGGAGAGCCGTTGGCGCATCCGCTCGTCGCTGTCGGGCGTCCAGACGAGCCCGATCGTGATGTGCGGCGTCGTGATCAGGAATCCCGATCCGTCGGCCTGGACGTTGACCGGGCCGGCCGCGAACGTGACACGCTCGAACGTGGAGAAGAACTGGTACCCGTGCTCCATCGCAAGCGCGTCGCCGTAGTAGGCGGCGAGGTTGGCGAACTTCTGGCGGACGTCCTTGAACTGCTCCCAGGCAGCGGCCGTCCAGGTGATCTCGGTCTTCACTCTTCCTCCTCGGGGTAGGTGGTCCAGGGCTCGCCTTCCCACCAGGTGATCTCGGTGTTCGCTTCGATCCAGTCGATCGCCCACGACGACCATTCGGGATCGACGCCCATCGCATCGTGGTCGAGCCAGGAGCGCGACCACACGCGATTCGGCCACTCGGGGAATCGGGCCAGGAACTCGGCGTGCTGGTCGGGCAGCTCGGATGCCATGTAGCTGACGACGTCGTCGAGCTGCAGATCGGTCGAGAACGCGTTGGAGCTGATGGTTTCGGGGGTCACAGGTCCACCTCCACGGCGGTGACGCTCAGGTCGACGCCCAGGTCGTCGAACGGGTCGAGAATGCGATGCGCGATGCCGGCCGCGTGGTCAGCATCGCGTAGCCCCTGCACGCTCGGGTGCAGGTAGAACGTCGGCAGGCTGCGCGTGCTCGTCCAGCCGTCGTCGGTGACGCGGCTGACGTGGGCGATGATGGCGAACATCTTCACGTGTGCCTCCTCATCTCGGCGATGTTGGCGCAGGTCGCGCAGTCGGGGACCGGCTTCGCGCAGGTCAGCCAGTGTTCGATCTCGTCGTCACTGAGCGTGCGACACGTGTCCGCATCCAGGCTGATCTTGCGCCGGCGCGGGACGACCGTCCACACGAGCATGGCGATCAGGCTCAACATGACGGCACCTCCCAGCCAGATCATCACGCGTCCCTCACGTCCCAGTCCTTGGTGTTGACCGAGTGCATCTCGAGGCCGAGCAGGTCTTCGAGCATGCGGTCGGCCTTCGTCGTCACCAGGAAGCCCCAGTCGGTGACGGCGGGGGCTTCGACGGTGAGCTCGACGACGACCGTCTTCGGACGTCCGACGGGCTTGGGCAGCTTCGAGAAGTGGAAGCCGGCCAGGAACTTGTCGTACTCGCTGCACAGGTTCTGGTCGGTGGCAGCGTCGTTGAGCGTGGAAGTGAACTCGAGGAACTCGCTGGCCATCGCTGCGATGAAGGCTTCGGACTCTTCGTGGGTCCGGCTGTTGATCGTCGGCGTCACACCGGGCGTCGGCTTCGGCGGCGGGGGGAGATCGCTGGTCGCCTGGCCGGCGAAGTAGACGACGCGTCCAGCGCTGGACGCGACGTAGACGACGCGTCCAGCGCTGGAGTCATGGACGCCGTACTCGAGACCGTCGTGGCGCTTGTGCCAGTCCTCGACGAACTCCCGAGCGATGTCGAGGTCGCCCGTGGGCACCGGGTCGCTGGCGTGCATGCTGAACGGCTGCCAGGACTCGGAGCCGACGTGACGGAACACGATCGTGTAGCGCTCGGTGTCGTACACCCGGTACTCGGTCTGGGAATGGCTCTCCGAGAGCGGGAGCAGCCGTCGTTCGGCTTCGACCGGATCGTCACCGTCGTAGTTGTGACCGGCGCCGGGTTTGACGTCCTGCCACCTGTGGTCGCCGGGAGAGCGGTACTGGTTGATGTAGCGGCCCATAGATCCTCCTCGGGCTCGTGGTGAAGGTCGGTCCTCCACTCAGGTGACCTCACCGGCCGCAGGATCAACAGCCGGTGAGATCACCTCAGTGCAGGTTCGAAATCGAGACCCACCAGGCAAGCCAGTTCGATGAGTTCGTCGTGGAACTCGGGGTCGGTCCGCTCGAGGTAGGGCGCGCTCGCCGGAGCGGGCGCCATGGCGGGGAGGGTGTCGTCGGACACGCCGGGGATGTAGACCACGGAGGTCTCCTTTCGCGATGGTGACCGGCCGTCCCGACTGCTGCCGGGGGGCCGGCCCCTGGAGGATCACTCTCCAGGCAGGATCGTTGAGCTGTGCTGGCCGGCGATGATGGCCCGCACGATGACGCCGCGAGCGATCGCGCGGTGGACGCCGAGCCGACGCAGGTGCCGGTAGTCACACCTGGTCTGCCGGGCCGCCCACGGGGGGATGTCGAGTTGCATGCCGCCGGGGACGCGGAACATGCCGGCGCCGAAGAGGTACACCTTCATGAGGCCTCCGGGTTGGGGGGTCTGACCCCAGTGGGGGGGGGGGGGGGGGGGGGGGGGGGGCCAGGGGGGGTGACAGGCCGAGCCCC
>CAYTWC010000285.1:0-3075 GCA_964441975.1 uncultured Acidimicrobiaceae bacterium
ATGATCCTCACCGACGAGTTCGCCCCCACGGATCAGCTCCTCAGCCGCCCGTAGGGCTCAGATCCAAGATCCAAGATCCAAGATCCAAGGCCCTTCATCCCACCCGCATCGTCGCTCCCGCTCCTCTGCCGCCCTCCCTCACGGGAGGGCACATGTGTGGTGAGGTGACATCGAGGTTCTGTGCGCCCTCCCTTGAGGGAGGGCAGGCGAGTCAGGCGAATCGGACGATTCGCCGCCCGAGCCGGGTGGGCCTGCGAGGCTGCGAGCCTGGAGAAGCTGGAAAGCCCTGCGGCCCCGCTGTGTACCGTGTACTGAGTACTGAGTACTGAAAAGGCCCTATGCCTCGGTGATCGTCACGGAGTTGATCGTGACAGGGTTGATCGGACGGTCCTGTGGACCCTTGGCGGCTGCCGCGATCTGGTCGACGACCTCGAGCCCTTCAGTCACCTGCCCGAAGATCGAGTACTGATTCGGGAGCCCGTAGTCGGCGTGCATGATGAAGAACTGGGAGCCGTTCGTGTTCGGACCCGAGTTCGCCATGGCAACGGTCCCACGCTTGTACTCGGACTTGGAGTGCCCGAGTTCGTCACGGAACTTGTACCCGGGGCCACCCATGCCGGTGCCCGTTGGGTCCCCGCCCTGGATCATGAATCCGCTGATCACGCGATGGAAGATGACCCCGTCGTAGAAGCCGTCACGGGCGAGAAAGATGAAGTTGTTCGAGGTCTGGGGGGCGTCGGACGCATGGAAGTCGAACGTGATGTCGCCCGCCGACGTGTGCAACGTCGCGGAGTAGTCCTTGTCGAGGTCGATGGAAATGTCAGGGGCGGAGTCGTAGGCCATGGTGTGGATCCTGTGGTCGGGGACTTGGCAACGATAGGACCTTCTCGGAACCTGCCTCACGCGGGAGAGGAAAGAAGTCAGAAGTCAGAGATCGAATCTGGGATCTGGGATTTCCCCTAGAAACCGCCGCGTTTGCGACGCTTGAGTGCCTTGGCCTTGAACGGAACCTCGTCCGGCGGTGGTTCCCAGTCGGCCAGATCGGCGAGTCGTTCGTCGTTCGAAAACATCTTGACGATCGGGACGTTGAGTTCGGCCCGTCGCTGGATCCCGAGGACTTCGTTGACCTGATCCCATTCGACCAGCGTCACGACAAGACCCGACTCACCGGCGCGCGCCGTCCGTCCGCTTCGATGCAGGTATGTCTTCGGATCATCCGGCGGGTCATAGTGGATGACCACATCGACACCGTCGATGTGAAGCCCCCTTGCCGCGACGTTCGTGGCGACCAGGACGGCGACGCTGCCCTCTGAGAACCTCGCGAGTGCCTTTTCCCGCTTGTTCTGTGGCAAGTCGCCGTGGATCGGTGCGGCAGCGACGCCGAGGTCCTTGAGATCCTTCGCGAGCCGGTCGGCGCCAGCCTTGGTCCTCGAGAAGGCGAGCACCCGGTCGTTGTGGCGGGAGATCTCAGCGACGACCTTTGCCTTGTCCATGTAGTGGACCTTGAGGAAGCGATGCTCCATCGTGTCGACGGTCTCGGTATCCGACTCGACCTCGTGCTCCTTCGGGTCGGTCATGTATCGCTCGATCAGTTCACCGACCTGATGGTCGAGCGTCGCAGAGAACAGGAACGTCTGACGCTTCTCGGGGAGTTGCGCCATGATCTTGCGAACCTGCGGCATGAATCCCATGTCTGCCATCTGGTCCGCTTCGTCGATGGCGACGATGCGGATGTCGTCCGGGATGATCGCCTTGCGTTCGAGCAGGTCGATCAATCTCCCCGGCGTCGCGATCGCGATGGACGCTCCGGCTTTGAGTGCGTCGATCTGTTCGCCCATTGGCGCTCCGCCGTATATGGCGACGGCGGTGAGCTGCTTGACCTCAAGAAGCGGTTCGAGGGCTGAGGTGACCTGGGATGCGAGTTCCCTCGTCGGTACGAGGATCAACCCGTGTGGTCGTTTCGGTGTCGCTTGGCCGACCTGGGTGAGCATCGGGATCCCGAACGCCAACGTCTTGCCCGACCCGGTCTTCGCCTTGCCGGTGATGTCGTCGCCGTTGAGGGCGTCGGGAAGGGTCATCGCTTGGATTGGGAACGGGGTGGTTATCCCGTCGGATGCGAGTCGGTCGACGATGTCCTGGTCGATACCGAGGCTTGCGAAGGTGGTTTCGGATGTTTGCGTTGCAGTGTCTGTCATGGGGAGGCCGGGTAGGGAGGTTTGGCCCATACATGGGACGGTACAAGCACTGCGGGGGTACCACCGCTGTTTGCTGGCATCAGCGCTCCCGCCTATGGCCGGCCGGGTCGTGGATCATGGCCCATTCGCCGCCGCTTTTTCGGGCCCATGCGCCGGCCGGTACGGCGACCGATGCCGTATGCAGTCGCTGCGAGTACGGTCGCCCCGGCAGCCGCGGTTGTCCGCTTCATGACCTTCTTGCGTGTTCGTGAGAACTCGACGACGGGCCAGCCACGATGGAACGCGATCGACTCCAACGCGCGGTCCGGGTTCACAGCCACGGGATGTCCGACGATTTCGAGCATTGGTAGGTCGCCTGCCGAGTCGGTGTAGGCGTATGACCGTGAGAGGTCGTACCCCCGTTCGTCGGCGATCCTCTGGATCGCCGTGGCCTTGCCCTCCCCGTAGCAGAACGGCTGGGCGAGCTCGCCGGTGTAGACGCCGTCGACCACCTCCGCCACGGTTCCGAGACCGCCCGTCATGTCGATCTGGGACGCAAACCGAGCGACGATCTCGACGGGGGACGCCGACACGATGAAGGTGTCGCGCCCTGCATCCGCATGGAGATCGATGAGCCCCCGCGCCTCGCGTTTCACATCGGCGAGGAGTCGTGGGATGATCTCGTCGGCCAGCGCCTCGAGGGTGGCGACCTCGACGCCTTCGATTGCCTCGAGTATCCGTCTCCGGACCGCGTCGGTCTTGTCGTCCGATGCCCCTGAGAACCGGAACATGACGGCATTCATGGCATCCCTGACGAGATCTGAAGTCGGCACGAACCCTCGTCGATATGCAACCCACCCGAACGTGAAGACAGAGCTTCCGCCGATGATCGTCCGGTCGA
>CAYTWC010000286.1:0-3055 GCA_964441975.1 uncultured Acidimicrobiaceae bacterium
GATCGTCTACACCGACTGAGGTCGACTCGCTCGCTGTCCGGTCGAAACCCCGGAACCGTACGGAGTGTCGGTGCAGATCTAGTAGACCGGCAAGACCCATGACCGTCCGGTTGGGAACAAGACGGACATGAGTCGGGTGGCGCGGTCGCTGGCCATCACCTCATACGGGAACAGGGGTCCGAAGTCGCTGACTGCGGCAGCTCCGAAGACGACCTTCGTCAGCATGCCGCGCGGGATCTTGACATCGCCATCGAGCAGGCGTTCGGGTTTCCACCTTTCGACCGTGACGTGTCCGCCCTCGATGACGATCCGAATGCCATCGCCTCCGTCGATTCGAAGTGCGAAGGATTCGGAGCACCCGGCAAGTTCGCTGGTTCGTATGCGAGCTTCGAGCGCCGGTGTCAGCGATGACATCAACGACACCGGATCGCGTGTCTTGATGTACCAAGCACCTTGGCGGGCGGAAGGGTCGTCGATGAACAGCCCCGGTGAGGCGACCCGGGAAGGATGGTGGGAACCGAGCCATCCGAACCGCACGATGTCACTGCCTGTGTGTTCATGGATACTGCCGAGGATCGCACGCGTCGTTTCGGGTGATGTCCAGCCGTCGGCAAGTTCCATCGCATCGACCTCCGGCGCATGGCCGTCCTGCAGCCGCATCGATACGAACCCGACGTCCACTCCGGCACTCTCTATGACAAGGATGTCGCGATGCCACGGGTTCTTGCGCGAGCGTTCCAGGGCGTAGGCCCAATCCTCGGCGTTTCGGTGATACCCGACGAGCAGGTCCGATGTCGCTCGGTCGTACGTCTCGGCGATGAGTGTCGCATCTGCGTGCGACGCTTGTCGGATCGTCACATGTCGTTGTGGTGTCGGCGCATACGGCCATAGAGGGCGAACGCTTGCGGGCCCACCCCATTTCTCGAAGGCCAGGTCGAACCCCAAACCGCTGTACACCAAAGGCACCCCGTTGATGACGATGAGGTCTATCCCATCGCTCGACGCCCACCGCTCCATCACATCGGTCTGGGACCGCACGAGACCCCGATGCCGGAAGTCCGGATGGGTGGCGACCATCTCGATCTCGGCGACGGGGATCGAAACGGTCCCGTAGCGCCACACGTGGCGGGTCATGTGCTGGGCCGACACGATCCGTCCATCGGCCTCCACGACCGTCATCTCGTCGCCGCGGAACCGCGGGTGCGGATTGACGAGAAGGTCTTCAAGGCGCTGAACGAACCCATCCGCATCGGTTCCCCAAGCGTCGGCGTGGAGCTCAGCGATCTGTGGGAGATCGGATGGGCCAGCACGTCGGATGGCATGTCCTTCGCGCGAGTGTCGGATTATCTCAGTCATGGCAGTCACTCTCCTCGTATCGAATCCGCAGGTCTGACAGCACATCGCCCAACGCTTCGATGTCGCCCGCACGTCGCTCATACTGCGCGGCGCGCACCAGGAACCCTCTGTCGTCCTCGACGACGGTGATCGCAGCGTCGTCACCGAACGCCGGTCGGAACCCGTTGCGCATTACCGACCGCCGGATCCATGGCGCGGACGCGGCATCGGCGGTGACGCCGACCGTCACGGACGACTCGGCGTTCGGGACGAACGTTCCTTCCGTCGCGTCGAAATGCAGCCCCTCGGATGGGAAAGCGCGTTGCACGACACCGGTCATTCCGAGGCTCTCGGGAGAACCTATGGCCATGGTCCCTTCGTGCATCACGAAAAGGTGATCGGCGACCCGAAGCGCAAGATCGATCTCGTGTGTGGACATCAGCACCCCGATGCCATGGCTGCGGGCGAGGTCTCGGAGGCCGGTGATCAGCCGCAGTCGTTGCGGGATGTCAAGGTGAGCGGTTGGCTCGTCGAGCACGAGCAGCTTCGGCTTCTGGGCGAGTGCTCGAGCGACGGCCACTCGCTGGTACTCGCCATCGCTCAGTTCCGAGATGCGACGGTTGGTCATGTCCGTTGCGGCCATGGTTTCGAGCGCCTCAGCGACGACGCCGCGGTCATTCTCCGAGAGACGGCCGGACCAGCCAGTATGCGGGTAGCGGCCCAGACTCACCATGTCCGTCACCGTCATCGTCCCGGAGTTGATACGCTGCGACAGCACCAGGGCCATAACGGTCGCCAGCTGCCTCGGCGGTGCTGAAGCAGGGTCGACGCCGGCAATCGAGACCGCACCTCCGAGGCTCGGTTGGAGTCCGGCAATCGTGCGGATGAGGGTTGACTTGCCCGACCCGTTGGCGCCGAGCAGACAGGTCAGGCTGTTGGACTCGACGCCCCCGTCGAGTCCAGAAGCGATGACCGCCGGTTCGAAGCGCTGGCGGTAGCCCACCGAGAGATCGCTGAATGTGAGCACCATCAGACTGTCAATCCGCCACGCATGCGAAGGAGTACCCAGAACACCACCGGTGCTCCGATGAGCGCCGTCGCGGCATTCAAGGGGAAGACGATCGCGGTACCCGGCAGTTCAGCGACCAAGCCGCACACGATCGCGAGACCCGCTCCGATCACCGCTGACGCGGGCACAAGTACGCGATGGTCCGAGGTGCGGAACGTCGCCCGCGCGAGGTGTGGGACGGCGATACCGAGGAATCCGATCGGTCCCGTGAAAGCGACAACGGCGGCGGTGAGCACTGCGGCCGATCCAAGGACGAAGACCCTCGATCGACGGATTGCCACACCGAGGGAGCTTGCGTAGTCGGTTCCGAGGAGCATCGCGTTCATCTGTTTGACCGACGCAAGAGCGGCTATCGCCCCAACAGCTACGACCGGAAGCAGCACCCGCAAGTCATCCCAGTTGACCCGCTTGAAGCTCCCGAGACCCCACTCGACGAATGCGCGTGTCCGCTCCGCATCGGCGAAGAAGACAAGGATCGTGGTCACGGCCCCGACCAGTGCCGCGAGCATCACACCGAGGACGAGCACGACCACTGTGTCGCGCACCCACGCACTGACGGCGATCATGACGGCGAACACGGCGCCAGCTCCGAGGGCGGCAGCGATGACGAGCGCCCATCGTGCTCCGAATGTGCCCACTGCATAGACACCG
>CAYTWC010000287.1:0-3040 GCA_964441975.1 uncultured Acidimicrobiaceae bacterium
CGGCGACAGTGTCTTGCACGGCTCGCACCAGGTCGCCCAGAAATCAACGAGAACGGGCACTTCTCTGGACCGCTGGAGCACATCCTGTTGAAAGGATTCAGTTGTCACTTCTTTGATGTGGTCACTTGATGAGGTCATGGCGTCAGGATAATGGCGGCAAACGGTCACGATCGACGCGCTGTCGCGAAATCGGACGTCAATCGGGAAGCGCGAGCCTGGTGAGGTCGACGTCGCGACATGCATGGCTGTTCCACATGTCTGGTACCGTCCCGACATGGACGAAACCGACACCACACCGTTTGGCCGCGTACTCACCGCGATCATCACCCCCTTCACCGAGGAGGGCGCCGTGGACTATGCGACCTTCTGGAAGTTGGTGAGGCATCTCGGTGCGAACGGTTCCGATGGCATCGTCGTCGTCGGCACGACGGGGGAGTCTCCCACGACGACCCGAGCCGAGAAGGTTGCACTGTTCAAAGCAGCCGTCGACGCCGCCAAGGGCTCGATGACCGTCGTCGCCGGGGTCGGGACGTACGACACGAGAGAGTCGATCGAACTTGCCACTGCTGCCGCTGCATCCGGAGTCGACGGTCTGATGGCGGTGACTCCGTACTACTCGAAGCCACCACAGCGCGGCATCGTCAGGCACATGACCCAGATCGCCGACGCAACCGATCGGCCATTGCTGATCTACAACATCCCCGGTAGGACGTCCACACTGATCGAAATCGAGACCCTGCAGGAGCTCGCCGAGCACCCCAGGATCGTCGGTGTCAAAGACGCTGTCGATGATGTCGATTGGTCGCTGAAGGCGATCGCAGCTCTGCCGGAGGACTTCGCTGTCTACTCCGGGAGCGACTCCATGACCCGGGACATCGTCGCGGGTGGAGGGGTGGGTGTCATCTCCGTCACCTCCCACCTCGCCGGACGCGAGATCGCTGCCCTTGTCGCAGCAACCCTCGCCGGTGACGACGACGAGGCCCAACGGCTCGATGCCCTACTGGCCCCGCTCAACGACGCGCTGTTCGCCGAGCCGAATCCGATGCCGCTCAAAGCGGCGTTGACGAAGTATTGGTCGCCCGTCGGGGATCCGCGGTCCCCGCTCGTTCGAGCGTCCGACGACGCACTCGAAGCGGTCGGCGTTGCGCTGGATGCGGTCATCGAAGCGCGCTCCGAATGACGGTGAGCATCGGGTTCCTGGGAGGACTCGGCGAGGTCGGACGCAACTGCGCGACCATCGAGGTCGATGACAGCATCGCCATGATCGACTGCGGGCTGATGTTCCCGGAGGAGGACATGCTCGGCGTCGACCTCGTCCTACCCGACTTCTCAGATGTCATCGACCGCAAGGATGACTTCGAATGCGTGATCCTGACGCACGGCCACGAGGATCACATCGGTGCGCTTGCGTACCTCCTGCGTGAGGTCGACGTGCCGATCTATGGAACGCCGCTGTCCGTCGAATTTGCTCGGGCACGGATCGAAGAGCATGGATTGACGCCTGATCTGCGACCGATTCAGTACTACGACTGGGTCGACCACGGACCATTCCGGTTCACCTTCGTCCCGGTCTCTCATTCGATTCCTGATGCGGCGGGTATCGCGTTCGACACACCGGAGGGAATCGTCCTCCACACCGGCGATTTCAAACTCGATCCGACCCCCATCGATGGCGTGCCGACCGATCTCCGTTCGTTCGGCACAATCGGTCAGCGAGGTGTTCGGCTGCTCCTCGCCGATTCGACGAACGCCGAGCGACCGGGATTCGTGCCGTCAGAGGTGACGGTCGGCGAACGGCTCGAGGAAATCGTCGCCCACGCCGAGGGCCGTGTGATCCTGGCGTGTTTCGCATCCCACGTTCATCGTGTCCAGCAGGCGATCAATGCCGTGGTGAGCGACGGTCGGAAGTTCGCATTCATCGGCCGGTCCATGCTCCGCAACTCGGACATCGCGGCAGAGCTGGGAACGCTCGACATCCCCGACGGATCGCACGTCGACATCAACGAGCTGGTCGATCTCCCTGACGCGCAGACAGCCATCATTTCGACGGGAAGCCAGGGAGAACCATTCGCCGCGCTGTCGTTGATGGCTGCGGGGCAGCATCGTTCGATCTCCCTCGACGAAGCGGATACGGTGATCATCTCGGCAACTCCGATCCCCGGAAATGAGACGAGGGTCTCGAAGGTCATCAACAACCTGTACCGATGCGGTGTGACGGTATTCCACGGGCGCAACACGCATGTCCATGTCTCTGGGCATGCTGCTGCCGAGGAGCTCAAGACGTTCTACAACACGGTGCGACCAGAAGCCCTTGTCCCTGTGCACGGGGAGTATCGCCACCTGATCGCGAACGCAGGCCTCGGCCGTGAGATGCGCATCCCGCACGTCGAGGTCTGCGAGGACGGCGATCGGATAGTGCTCTCGGATGGAAAGATGACGGTCGATCGTGGCGCTGTGCCGTCGGGGTATGTCTACGTCGACGGAACCGACATCGGGGAGGCTGACTCGGTCATCCGCGACCGGAAGCACCTTGCCGATGATGGTGTCATCATCGTGACCGTCGGGATCAACCCCCGGTCGGGAGAGATCCTCGTCGGTCCGGATGTCGACTCACACGGTGTCACTTCCGAGGAAGCCGAACTCCACTCCATGATCGCTGAACGCGTCGCCCAGTCGGTCGCGAGCCTGGACTTTCCGGTCGACATGGACAATGTGCGCAAGCGGATCCGTAATTCCACGGCACGAGCGATCAAGAAGGATTCAGGCAGACGTCCGGTCGTCCTCCCGGTCGTGTTCGAGGTCTGACGGGCGGCCTACGGCCGCCCGAGATCCCAGATCTCAGATCCCAGAGTCCAGATCCCGGATCCCGAATCAGCCCGAGCGCATTTCGGGTTCGAGTTGACCCAGGGTGAGTTGCGCTTCCTCGAGGGCTGACCAGGTTGCAGCGAAGAGGGACACCGATGTATCGAGCTCGACTTCGGTGCTTGCAAACGTGGTCACAGGTCCTGCGACGTCATAGATGAACGTGGTGTCGATGCCG
>CAYTWC010000288.1:0-3038 GCA_964441975.1 uncultured Acidimicrobiaceae bacterium
GTCACCGAGGGCGAACACGTCGCCATTCCATCTGCGCATCAGGAAGATCATCGCGAGCGCACCAGCGAGGATTCCGCCGTACAGCGCGAGACCGCCTTCCCATATGAAGAACACAGCCCATGGTCGATCCGTAAATCGTCCGGTGTGGGTCGTGACGTACCCCAGCCTCGCACCGAGGAATCCGATCACCACACCCCAGATGGCCACACGTTCGAAGAGCGAGCCCGAACCGCCGAACCGGACGTACCGATGCCTCGAGACGACGATCGCAACGATGACGCCGAGCGCAATCAGAATCCCGTAGAAGTGGATGGTGAGCGGGCCGATCTCAATCGTGTTCTGGGACGGCGAAGGGATTGCGGCGAGAACCGGGACGAGGTTCACGGTTGGTACTTCTCCGCGAACTCCTTGAACGCCTCGAACGCTTTGGCCCCGTACACCGTGCCGGGCCCCCCTTGCATCATGACGGCGACCGAGACCGCTTCGGCGACCTGTTGTTCGGTCACGCCTGCGCGGGCGGCGCCCCGGGCATGGGACGCGATACAGGCATCGCACCGTTCGGCGATCCCGTACGACATGGCCATCAGTTCCTTGACACCGGTCGAAAGCTCGCCGTCGGTCATTGCTGCCCGGTGCATCTCGCGATACCCGTCGTAGGTGCCCGGAATGAGCTTCCGAAGTTCCGAGGCAGTCGCGTTGTAGCGCTGCGCCTCGTCGTGATAGTGGCCCATCGATCCTCCTTGCCGCCCACATGCTACGTATCCTGCAGGTGTTCGCACCAGCGACGGGCAGATACGGGCAGTAGTGGCTCTTGCCGTGCGAACGGAAGAAGTGATGTACCTATTCCAAGGAGTATCGATGTCGGCGACATCCAAACAACGAGCTGATGAGCGTTTTGGCGAGCACGAGGAGGCGCTCCAGCAGCTTGCGCGGTGGATGTACGAGAACCCGGAGGTCGCCTACGTCGAGCACGAGACGAGTGCGCACATGGTCGAAGCGCTGCGGAGAGGCGGTTTCGAGGTGGAATACCCCGCCTACGGACTCGAAACGGCGTTCCGAGCAGACGTGGGGTCGTCCGGCCCGCGGGTCGTCATCTGCGCCGAGATGGACGCCCTCCCCGAGATCGGCCACGCGTGCGGCC
The DNA here is from genome assembly GCA_964441975.1 of uncultured Acidimicrobiaceae bacterium. Taxonomy (GTDB): domain Bacteria; phylum Actinomycetota; class Acidimicrobiia; order Spongiisociales; family UBA5794; genus UBA5794. Next base: position 1,142 of record CAYTWC010000288.1, read on the forward strand.
ACAACATCATCGCAACCGCAGGGATAGGTGCAGGACTGGCTCTGGCACCGCTCGCCGACGAGCTCGGCATCAGGGTCACCGTGCTCGGCACGCCGGCGGAAGAGCACTACGGCGGAAAGGTCGATCTCATCAACGCGGGCGCCTTCGAGGACGCTGCTGCGTCGATGATGATCCATCCGAGTCCGCGTGACGTGGTCGATCCGGTCTTCCTCGCCATCGAGCATCTTGAAGTCAACTACTACGGGAAGGCGTCCCACGCCGCCAGCGCACCGTCGGAGGGCCACAACGCGCTCGATGCCGCGGTGCTCGCCTATTCGAGCATCGCGATGTTGCGTCAGCACATCCTCGACAACGATCGGGTGCACGGAATCATCACCCACGGAGGTGCCGCTCCGAACATCGTCCCCGACCACACGACGATGGCATGGAACGTGCGCTCAGGCACCGATGCACGGCTCGATACCCTCATGGCACAGGTGACCGCCTGTTTCGAGGCTGCCGCCGCCGCAACCGGTTGCACGGTCGAGATCAAGGCGGGCGGCCACCGATACAAGGACATGGTCAACGACGCCGTCATGACCAAGCTGTACAGGGAGAATTCAGCGGAGATCGGCCGACCCATGCCCTGGCACCGGGAGCTACCTCCACGGACGTCGGGATCGACCGACATGGGCAACGTGTCGTACGTCGTTCCCTCGATCCATCCGATGCTCAGCCTCGACTGCGATCCCGCCGTCAACCATCAGCGTGAGTTCGCGGATGCCACGCTGACCGACAAGGGCATGGAGACGATCCGCGACGGAGCCCTTGCAATGGCGTGGACGGTGATCGATCTCGCCGAACAAGACCTGTGGTCCCAGCTCGGAACGCGATCGCCAACCACCTGATCCACGCCCGAAACGCGATCCGGTAGCGGTGGCTATCGTTCGGGTGTCCGCTCGGGTCTCGGTCCGCGGACGCCGGTCGCATTCACCGAGTGGAGGCTGAGATACACAACGCCGAACCTGTCGATTGGTCGATGCTCGCCGCCACGGACGCGGTGGCAGCGTTCGAGTCGGAGGACGACGGGCTGTCGACCGAAGAGGCATCCTCGCGCCTTGCTTCTACCGGCCCGAACGAGATCCAAGAAGAACTCGGCAGAAGCCGCATTGCGATCCTCGTCGCCCAGCTCCGCGGTGTACTCACATATGTCCTGATCGGAGCGGCGGTCATCTCCGCGATCCTCGGCGACTGGATCGAGGCGGTCGCGATCATTGCGATCATCATCCTGAACGCCTGCATGGGTTATGTCCAGGAGAACAAGGCTGAAGAGGCGATGGCGGCACTGCGTCAGTTGGCGGTGCCCCACGTCCGGGTACGTCGCTCCGGGTCGATCGCGGACATCTCCTCACTCGACCTCGTCCCCGGCGACCGACTCCTTCTCGAAGCGGGAAATGTGGTCCCGGCTGACGGACGCCTCGTCACCGAAGCCAACCTCCAGATCGAGGAGGCAACTCTCACCGGCGAATCAGAGCCTGTGTCGAAGCGTGCCGACGTCGTATACGAGTCCACGCGCGCGCTCGCCGACCGCAGGAACATGGTGTACAGCGGCACCGTCGTCACCCGAGGCAGAGGTGAGGTCGTGGTGACCGCCACAGGGATGGCCACTGAACTCGGAAAGATCGCTTCCCTGATCCACGGTGTCGAGGATACGCGGACACCACTCCAGGACCGACTCGATCACCTCGGGAAGATCCTCGCCGGCGTCGCGGCTGCCCTCGTGGTCGCTCTGTTTGCGATGGGGCTCGTACGTGGCGACGACTTCGAGACGCTCCTCCTCACATCGGTGAGCCTTGCCGTCGCAGCGATTCCCGAAGCGATGCCCGCGGTCGTGACGATCGCTTTGTCGCTTGGTGCG
>CAYTWC010000289.1:0-3031 GCA_964441975.1 uncultured Acidimicrobiaceae bacterium
GGTCAGATCCACGCTGGCTTCCTTTCTCGGGAAGCGCGGGACATGGTTCGAACCTATCGTGGGCATGCGACAGAAAGGGAACGTGGTGGGGACTCGACAAGACAAAGGACACATCGTGATCCTCATCGGTGGTCCTCCCGGTGCGGGGAAGACGACCCTGTCGCTTGCGCTTGGACGACGACTGGGGATCTCATCGATGTCGTTCGACGACCTACATGCCGGAATCCGGGGTCTCACGACACCCGAGTCGCATCCCGATCTGCACCGGATCGGACGCGGACATCACCTCTCGTACTTCACGAACACCGATCCCTCCGAGCTCCGCGCTGACGCAATCGCGGAGCACACCGCCATGTGGCCCGGTATCGAGCGTATGACCCTCCGCCGCTCGAACGTCGGACCCTCCGCGGTCATCGACAGCTGGATGCTGAGACCGTCCCTCGTATCGAGCCTCGACGTTCCGAACGTACACGCCCTCTGGATACATATCGCGCCGGAGGAACTCGAGCGACGTGAGCGGGCAAACAGCGATTTCCTCGATGGATCGAGTGACCCGACACGGATGTTCGACAACTTCATGAGTCGGAGCTTGTGGTGGAACGAGTTGATTGCCGAAGAGGCCACGGCAAACGGCATGCCACTACTTGAACAGGATGGCGGCACATCGGTCGACGACCTCGTCGACCAGGCAGTTGCTCTCGTCGGCGAATGACCGGGACTCAGTCTGGAACGGCCGCGATCTCGGACTCGAGTTGTTCCCAACCCGGGAAGCCGGGGTCATTGAGGACGATCACATCCGACAACTTCTTCGCCGTGTCCCTGTCACCGACGGCCGCGGCCGCCCGACCCGCGACGTAGTACAGGCGGAGATGCGCCTCGTTCGGTTTGTCGACCGTCCGACCCGGGTTCGCGATCTTCCACGCCTCCTGCGCCCGTCCCTTGTCCAGCAAGTAGGACGCATACACGACGATGCCCTCGTTCATGACCAGGCCGTGACCGCCACGTTTCTGGAGCTCCGCCCACGCCTTCTCGACATCACGATCCCGATCCAGGGCACGCAGGACGTCCATCTCGATCGGGAGGTGAGTGCTGTCGCCGGCAATGCGCCGATATGCACGAAGTTCGGTCAACGCTTTCGACCAATCGCCGAGTCGATATGCAGCGATGCCGATCGTTTCGCGGATCGTTGCGTCGTTCGGTGAGAGCGCCTTCGCACGTTCCCCGTGGCGTACCGCGTTCTGATACTTCCCATCCGAGAGCGCTTCGGACGCCGCACCGAGCGCTTCGAGCGCCGGGGCGATCCTGTCCTTCGGTGTCACCCGTTCGAGACTCTCGATCACCCAGTTCGGCAGGTTGACCGCAGCACCCTGCAAGTCCCGGCGGCGTTGGGACTTCTCCCGCCGCTGTGCCTCGACGTCGCGCGTCGTTGCGGTGTAGTGCTTCTTCTTACCGGACGGCTTACCCCCGCCTCCCGACCCGGACTTCGAGTGCGTGTTCGCCGATTGTGGTTTGGAGGACCGGGAAGACGACTTGGACGATGACTTGCCCTTGTAGCTGCCCGACTTCCCACCCGAGCGACCCGCCGACTGCCCCTTGCCCCGCTTGGAAGAATACGTCTTGCCGCCTTTCGGCGATCCCGACTTGCCCGAGGTCCCCTTGCGGGAGCCGCTGTTGTTCTTCTGTGCCATGTCGGCGTCCTCTCGTGGATCACGAACGATCTGGCGGCTGAGGAGGGATCCGTGCCGTGTCGCCATCTTGGAGCAGCAACCGTTTCGCGGTACCCCGATGGTACAAACATCGCGAAGGCATCGAACCATGTTCCGCACCAAACTCGGCTTCTCGTACTGATTCGTTCAATCGACCTCGTTTACCCCTATGGTCGTAGTGGTATTAGGGTTGCCTAAGAATCGCACCTAATAACGCGATCCGGCTCACCATGGGAGTGGAGAATGTACGGGAGACGGCTTGGAATACTCATGATCGGCGTCGCACTGGCCGCGACTGCATGCGCATCGGACGACGGCGGCGAGGACGTCCAGCGCGCAGCGGTGGAGACGTATGCCGAGGTGGTGTCGGAGGCGTATGAGCAGACCCTCGCTGGGGCGACATCAATGGACGCGGCGATCGATGCTTTCATCGCCGACCCGACAGAGGAGAACCTCGAGAATGCCAAAGAGGCTTGGCTCGACGCTCGCGATGTCTACGGCGCCACCGAGGTGTTCCGCTTCTACGGCGGACCGATCGACAGTGAGGACGGGGGTGTCGAGGGTTTGGTCAACGCATGGCCGCTCGATGAGGCCTATATCGATTACGTCGAGGGTGATCCTGACAGCGGCATCGTCAACGATCCAGAGGGATACCCCACCATCAACGCAACGGTGTTGACGGAGGCGAACGAGTCCGGTGGAGAGACGAACATCTCGACGGGATGGCATGCCATCGAGTTCCTCCTCTGGGGTCAGGACCTCGACCTCGACGGACCCGGAGCGCGCCCGGCCTCCGACTACTCGGACGCTCCGAACGCCGATCGACGTGCCCAGTATCTCGCTGCGGCGAGTGATCTGCTGTTGGTCCACCTCTCCGGCTTGGTGGACGCATGGGCCGAGGACGCAGACAACTATCGATCAGAGTTCCTCGCCCTGGGGACGGACGAAGCGATTGCGATGATCATCACCGGGATGGGCGAACTCACACTCGGCGAATTGGCTGGCGAGCGGATGACCGTCGCCTACGAAGAGCGTTCCCAAGAAGATGAACACTCGTGCTTCTCGGACAACACCACCAACGACTACCTCGCGAACATCGCAGGTATCGAGGCGGTCGCCAACGGCTCATTCGGCTCGGTTTCCGGCACGGGCATCATCGATGCCATCGCTGCCGAGGATCAGGCCGCGGCTGACGCGCTCGCGGACTCGCTTGACGCATCCAGAAGTGCAGCCGAGTCTATTCAGGCTCCACTGGACCAGTACCTTGTGGTCGGCGTTCCGGACTCCGACCCCGGGAGGGTTGCCATCTTGACCACGATTGAAGC
>CAYTWC010000290.1:0-3018 GCA_964441975.1 uncultured Acidimicrobiaceae bacterium
TGACGATCGCACGGCGGTCACGTTCGGCTTTCATCTGCCTGTGCATGGCGTCGGTTACGTCAGCAGGTGGGTCGATGCGCTGGATCTCAACACGAACGACTCTCGTGCCCCATACGTCGGTTGCTTCGTCAAGGATCATTCGGAGTTCCGTGTTGATCGTTTCGCGTGATGTCAGTGCATCGTCGAGGTCCATGTCGCCGATGACGTTCCTCAGGTTCGTCTGTGCGAGCTTCGTTGCAGCGACGATGAAGTTCCGCACGTTGTACGCAAGCTTCACCGGGTCGGTGGCCTGGTAGTAGACGACGGCGTCGACGGTGACCACGACGTTGTCCTTCGTGATGACTTCCTGTGGTGGTACGTCGACGACCTGCTCACGCATGTCGACCTTCTGGACCTTGTCGATGAACGGCACGATCATGTGGAATCCCGGATCGAGCGTCTTGCGGTACCGCCCGAACCGCTCGGTGAGTCCTTGCTCGTGCTGCTGGATGATCTTGATCGCCAGCGCCACATAGATGATCAGCGCAAAGATCAGAATGAAGATGATCACTGCTGCTTCCATGTCTGCCCCTTTCTCACTTGGTGTCTTGGTTTCTCTCGAACTGCTATTCGACTGGCTCGACCACGAGTCGGGCCCCCCTGACTTCGACGACGCGCACCTCGGTGCCGATGTCGATGTCGTCGTTCCTGTCGGTCGTCGCCCTCCACATCTCGGTTCCCATCTTCACCATGCCGGTCCCATGGACCCTGTTCACGTCTTCCGTGACGACGGCGAGTGCACCGATGTATCTGGCCGCGCCGACCGGGAGGAGGTCGCCGTGGATGTCTTTGCGTGCGAATCGCTGGAGTAGCCAGAGCACGAGAACGGAGACAACGACGAACGTGACGATTTGGGACGGAACCGACGCGCCCACGATCGCGAGGATGCCTGAGGCGCCGGCGCCGACCGCGAACGGAAGCAGGAAGAAACCTGCCGTGACCATCTCGCCGATGGCCAACGCCGCGGCTGCGACGAGCCACACGGCGGTCCACATGCCCTGGTCGAGCGTTTCGTCCTCGGGTGCGAACAGTGCGGCCACGACGACGAGAAGGACGATGCCGCCCATGCCGAGCCAGAGCCCGATACCCCCGCCGGGGTTCTTCTCGTGCTCAGGGAGCTGGGGTTGCGCGGGCGCTGAGCTCTTTGCCGGCGTGTGTACCGGTGCGCCGCGGTAGGCGTCCGCCCACTCCTCGGCGAATGCTTCGAGGTCTCCACCGACCACGGACTCTGCGTCTTTGCCCTCGCTGATGGCGTCCTGGAGATGAGACCGAAGCTCAACCGCCATGTCGGACGCCGTGTTGCTGTCGATGCCTGAAGCAGTCCAATAGGCCCTGCATCGGTCGACAATCTGTTCACTGGTCAGACCGGTCACCCGAATCTCCCTTCACGACTTGGTTCACACCCTTGCTCAGTGTGTCCCATTCCTCTGTCCATTCCTTGAGCCGCCGTCGGCCTTCCGTGCCGATGCGGTAGTACTTCCGTGGCGGACCAGAACCGTCTGCCTCGACAAAATACCCTTCGATGAGCCCCGACCGTTGCATTCGTGAGAGGGTCGGGTAGATCGACCCCTCGCTCACAAGGTCGAGTCCCCGCTGGGAGAGCTTGTTCGCCATCTCGTACCCATAGCTCGGTTCCTCGCTGATGATCGACAGCAAACACATGTCGAGCACACCTTTGAGGAGTTGAGATCGATGGTCCATTCTCGGCATAGTGTGTGTCGCCTGTTATCGCTGTTACCTCAATACCTTGGTTACACAAATATCATGGTTGACGAAACATGTCAAGAGGAACTTCGGTGGGAACCCAGGAAGAGAAGTCAGGCCGGCCGCCGGCAGACCCTAGACGGTCGCTTCGCTCCTGCCGGAAGCTGGATCCGCGAACGATGCCGGACTATTCATCCCGCTCGCCTTCGGATCCAGGATCCATGATCGAGGATCGGCGAGCGGAGCTCGCCTCAAGGGCACTCCGGGTACCAGCCTGTGTCGCCGTACACCGACAGCGCGAGCTGGTAGAGGTCAGGGTCGTACGCCCGCAGTTCCTCGCGTGTGTCGATCGCGTTGTGTGAGGAGTTCGGTGGCCGATCGTCGGGTTCCTCGAGGTTGGTGTCGAAGAAGCTCTGGGTGCCTTCCGCCCAATACTCGTACGAGTTGATCTCGGCGAGAGTGTTGGTCCACAGTCCTTGGGCGATCGCGGTCTGATACGCACGATCGATGGCGGCGTTGGTGATCGGGTCGACGAACTGGAGCCCGAACCGGCGGATGGCGATCGCAAACGTCCTGACGAAGTTGTCTTCGCCCTGGTAGTAACGCTCTTCCTGGCACATGAGGTTCTCCTCTGCGCCGGCCACCACCGGAATGAGGTCGGTTCCGGGAAATGAACGTCCTCGTCGATCCCAATCAGTGCCCGGATAGAGCTCGAACAGCTCCTCGAACTCCGGAAGATCGGTGATCCTCTCGCCCTCACCGATCACGCGACCCGAGACCTCATTGGTGTTGAACGATGCGACGATGTCCGGCCGTTCGAGCAACATGTTGAATATGCGATCCGCCATCTGGTCGAGGGCGATCGGGTCTACATCCTCAGCGGCGAGGACCGTGATGCCGAGAACCTCGCATGATTGGCTGTACCCCTCGGTGGAGGTATCCGGGGAAACTGCACAGTCGTTGGTTGGTGGCAGGGTCGTGGTCGTCGTCGGCGGCGTTTGCGTGGTCGATGTCGTGGAAGCCTCGGTGGGAGGGAGCGTTGTCAGAGGAAGGCCGACCGTCGTCGACGACGTCGATGTCGTCGAATCACCGCCCGAATTCGTGCAGCCGGTGCCGACGAGGATGATGATGCTGACACCGACCACGAGACGCTTCATAGGCACGTGAGCTTATCGGCACCGTGCCATCGGTTCGGTATCTGGGCGGGTGAAGTCAGGTGCCTCTGAGGAATGCCCTTGACTTCAAGAGCGCTTGAACCCGTATGTTGGCGACATG
>CAYTWC010000291.1:0-3003 GCA_964441975.1 uncultured Acidimicrobiaceae bacterium
AGGCCAGCGCAACGACCTCGGCAATCGCGTCAGGGTCGGTGACGTCCGCTCTGAGGAACTGCACTCTCTCCCCTAGTTCGGTTGCCTTGCGGTCACCGGCATCGGCGTTGAGGTCCACGATCGTCACGTTGGCACCGGATGCAGCGAGGGCGGCCGCGGTGGCGGCACCGAGACCGGATGCGGCACCGGTGACGAGTGCCGCTGATTCTGAGATGTCCATGTCGACGATGCTACCGCTCACTCTCAGGCGTGTGATGCGGTACATTTCTCGACATGGACAAACCCACGATGGACGCCGATCTCGAGCTGTTGGCAGCGAACAAACAACGTTGGGCGCACCTCCCGATCGTGGACAAGATCGCGTACCTCGATTCCATCAAGGCTCGCACGGTTGCGACCGCCAAGGAGTGGGTCGAACGATCGGTTGCCGCCAAAGGTCTCACGATGGACGACCCTCGTGCCGGGGAAGAATGGACCGGCGGCCCCTTTGCTGTTCTCTTCCTCCTGCGGGATCTCCGAACCACGCTTGTGCGCCTGTCGACAGGGACTCCTGTCCTCGAGGGGTACGACGCTCGGGTCCTCCCGACCGGGCAGGTCTCCGTCGATGTGTTTCCGACATCGTTCGACGATGCGGTCCTGTTCTCGGGGGTCACGGCACAGGTGTGGATGCAGCCCGAGGTGTCGCTCGATGATCTCGAGAACACCACCGCCTCGTTCTACCGGGGCGATCCCCATGATGGGGACGTCAAGGTCGTGCTCGGGGCAGGGAACGTCTCTTCGATCCCGGTGCTGGACGTCGTGCATTCGATGTTCAACGATGGCTCTGTCGTGATGCTGAAGATGAACCCAGTCAACGACTATCTCGGTCCGGTGATGGAGACGATCCTTGAGGATCTCGTTGCCGACGGGTTCGTCCGGTTTGCGTACGGTGGTGCCGATGTCGGGGCCTATCTCACATCTCACCCCGACGCTGACTCGCTCCACGTCACGGGCAGTGTGAGCACGTACAACGCCATCGTCTACGGCGAAGGCCCCGCCGGTGAAGAACGGCGCCTGCGCGACGAACCGATCAACACGAAACCGCTGACGGCGGAACTTGGGGGCGTGACACCGACGATCGTTGCCCCGGGGGAATGGACCAACCGTGATATCCGATTCCAAGCCGAACACATCGTCAGCCAGAAGATGCACAACTCGGGGTTCAATTGCGTCGGCACCCAGACGCTCGTCCTGCCAGCTGGATGGGCACACGCCGATGCGCTCGTCGACGAAATCCGACGAGTGATGCAGGACACCCCCGGCCGACAGCCCTACTACCCCGGTTCATCGGAACGCTGTGAGCGATTCACGGCGGCGTCGGAGAACGTCGAAACGGTCGGTGGGGCGTATCCGAGGTACATCGTCACCGATGTACCTGCGGGTGACTCGAAGAACCCTTGGTTCACCAAGGAGATCTTCGGACCGGTTCTCGCCGTGACACGCCTCCATGCACCCGACGTACCGACGTTCCTTGCCAACGCAGTCGACTTCTGCAACAACACCCTTGCGGGAACACTTGGAGCGAACATCCTCATCGATCCGGCTACGTCACGGGAGCACCGCGCCGCCTTGGACAACGCCCTGTCCGAACTCGACTACGGATGTGTCGCGGTCAATGCCTGGGTTGGGGTTGCCTATGCATTGCCGAAAGCCGCATGGGGCCCCTCCCCCGGACACAGCCGCACCCACATCGGTAGTGGAGTGGGATTCGTCCACAACACGTTGATGTTCGACAAGCCGGCGAAGTCGGTCGTGACGGGACCGTTCGCTCCGGCCCCACGCGCATTCCGCAAACGCGAATTCCATGTGTCACCGAAGATGATCTACTTCGTGACGAACAAGCAATCGCATGTCGTCGGCGAGAAGCTGATCGACTACATCGATCGACCGACGAAGGTGAAGCTCGCCAGCATCGCGGCTTCAGCGTCACGAGGCTGAACGCGCAGCTCCGAGGTCGATGAGCACGGGAGCAATGTCTCCGATCGGGAGACCCATCACGTTGGCGCGCGAGCCGACGACCCGTTCGATGAGCCAACCGTCGTCCCCCTGGATTCCGTACGCCCCCGCCTTGTCCATCGGTTTCGTCTCCCTGACGTGTTCTGACAGTTCCGATACCGTCCTCGAGCGGAAGGTGACCAATGTCTCGGTGATGCCGAACTCGACGCGTTCCCCCTTCCGAACCGTCCAACCCGTGAGCACCGAGTGCGTCCGCCCCTCGAGCGAGACCAGCATCTGAACGGCCTCTGCGTGATCCACAGGCTTGCCGAGCATGGCGCCGTCTCTCACAACGGTCGTGTCTGCGCCGAGAACGATCGTGTCGTCGGAAGCGGCGATGGCCGCCTTTGCTTCCGAGAGACGCAACACCATCGCCGCGGGTTCTTCCTTCTTGAGTGGGGTCTCGTCGATGTCGGGATGCACGACCTCGAAGGTGAATCCGGCCGCAGCGAGGAGAAGACTCCTTCGGGGAGACCCCGATGCGAGGATCAGGGCTGGTGGCGCGGACTCCACAGTGCGTCTAGGCGAAGGCTGAGAGACCGGTGATGGCCTGTCCGAGCACGAGCGTGTGTATCTCGTTCGTGCCTTCGTACGTGTACACGGACTCGAGGTTGTTCATGTGTCGGACAACCGGGTACTCGAGCGTGATCCCGTTGGCGCCGAGCACGCTTCGCGCCTCCCTGGCGGTGTCGAGCGCCATGCGGACGTTTGTGAGTTTTCCAAAGTTCACGTGTTCGGCGGAGAGCGTTCCTTCGTCTCGCTTGCGGCCCAGATGCATCGCGAGCAGCATCCCCTGGTTCACACCGATCATCATCTCGACGAGCTTGCGTTGTGTCAGCTGGAACGCCCCGATCGGCTTGTCGAACTGGACACGCTCGAGCGAGTACTTGAGTGCGGACTCGTAGCACGCTCTCGCCGCCCCGACGGCGCCGAACATGATCCCGAATCGCGCCTCGTTCAAGCACGACA
>CAYTWC010000292.1:0-2976 GCA_964441975.1 uncultured Acidimicrobiaceae bacterium
CATCGAATAGTGTGGTCTTCGTTGGCAGGTCACGGGACCGTAGGCAGTAGCGTCTACCGACCGCGAGAATTGTCAACCGACGGCCGACCGTGTGATGGACGCGTGGCGTCCTCCACCCGATAGAACGAACGGAACCCACATGCTCACCGCCTTCAGGAACGCTTTCAGGATCAGGGATCTTCGCAACAAGATCCTCTTCACCCTGTTCATCTTTGCGTTGTATCGGCTCGGTGCCGCGATTCCGGTACCCGGCGTCGACCTCCAGGCGGTCCAGGACTTCTCGAATCAGGCGGAACAGACCGGCTTCGTCGGTCTGCTGAACCTCTTCTCGGGTGGAGCGTTGACGCAGATGTCGATCTTTGCGTTGGGCATCATGCCGTACATCACGGCGTCGATCATCATGCAGCTGCTCGCCGTCGTCATCCCGAAACTGCAGGCTCTCCAGGAAGAAGGCGAGTCCGGTAGGAAAGTCATCACGCAGTGGACTCGGTATCTGACCGTGATCCTCGCTCTCCTGCAGTCGACCGGCTTCGCCTATCTGTTCCACTCCGGACAATTCACGGGTGGCATCGACCTGATTCCGGACTTCACACCTCGCAACGTCATCATCGTCGTCATCACGATGACGGCAGGTACAGCGTTGTTGATGTGGATGGGAGAACTGATCACACAGCGAGGTATCGGCAACGGTATGTCGCTCCTGATCTTCGTGTCGATCATCAGTCAGATCCCGTCCCAGCTCGTCATCTTGAACACGAACTCCCAGACCTACCAGTTCGTGGTCATCGCAGCGATCATGGTCGCCCTGACGATCGGGATCATCTTCATCGAACAGGGTCAAAGACGTATCCCCGTCCAGTTCTCGCGCCGAGTCCGCGGGCGGAAGGTGATGGGAGGTCAGTCGACCTACATCCCGTTGAAGGTCAACATGGCCGGTGTCATCCCGGTCATCTTTGCGACCTCGATCATGTACTTTCCTGCACTCATCTCGTCGGCACTTCCCTCGACAGGGTGGGGTGCATCGGTCAGGGATTGGATCAACGACAACATGCTCTCGTCGAGTGCCGGCGGATTCTCGCCGTCGCTTTGGTACATCGGTGTGCTCGCTCTGCTCGTCGTGTTCTTCACGTACTTCTATACGGCGATCCAGTTCGATCCTGAGCGCCAGGCGGACATGATCCAACGACAGGGCGGGTTCATCCCGGGCATCCGTCCCGGTCGCGCAACGGTGAATTACCTGTCGTTCGTGCTGTCACGGATCACACTCCCCGGTGCGGCCTATCTGGCAGTTGTGACGGTATTGCCATCGCTCTTCGGTTGGTTCTGGGACGTACCGGTGGGGCTTTCCGGCGTGTCGATCATCATCGTCGCCGGTGTTGCGCTCGAAACCACGAAACAGATCGAAAGTCAGTTGACGATGCGCAACTACGAAGGCTTCCTCTCCTAGGCACCCATGCCTGGCGGACTGGGACGAACGGAGATCCACATGGGACGTCGAATTCTCTTCCTCGGACCCCCGGGAGCGGGCAAGGGCACACAAGCCGAGATGCTGGCCCGTGCGCTCGGCGTTCCGCACATCTCAACCGGAGCGATGCTGCGTGACGCCGTCGCCGAGGGATCGGAACTCGGTCGCAAGGTCGAAGCGGTGATGGCTTCGGGTGCCCTGGTCTCCGACGACCTCGTCCTTGCCCTGGTCGAAGATCGACTGTCGCGCGACGACGCAGCCTGCGGGTATCTGCTCGATGGGTACCCACGCAACGCAGCGCAGGCCGAGGCGCTTGCCGCAACGGTGGGCGAGCGTGGCATCGAGGTGACGATCCTTCTCGAGGTCGGCGTCGACGAGCTCGTGTCCCGACTGCTTTCCCGGGCGGCCGACCAGGGACGTTCCGACGACACCGAGGATGTGATCCGCCATCGTCTCGAGGTCTACGAACGCGAGACATCCCCGCTCATCGAGCACTACGGCGAGACGGTCGTTCCCGTCGACGGAACCGGAGCGATCGACGATGTGTTCGCGCGCATCGTCACTGCATTGGCGAGGTGATCGCGTGGCCGGGACCCGAATGATCACGAAGAAGTCGCCAGAGGACTTCGAGAAGATGAAGATCGCGGGCAAGTGCGTCGCCGCGATGCATGCTGCCACCCGGGAGGCCGCGACCGCCGGAATCACCACCGCCGAACTGGACGCCATCGCACGAGAAGTGCTGAAGGAGTGGGACTGTCGACCCTCGTTCCTCGGCTACGGCGGACCTCAGAATCCGTTTCCTGGTGTTCTCTGCACCTCACCCAACTCGGCCATCGTCCACGGAATCCCGGGTGACCACAAGCTGCGTGAGGGTGACATCATCTCGATCGACGCCGGGGCCATCTACGAGGGCTGGCATGCCGACGCCGCATTCACGATGCCGATCGGCGAGGTGTCGCCCGAGATCACAACGCTGCTCGAAGTGACCGAACGTGCTCTCTGGGCCGGAATCGAACAAGCCATCCACGGGAATCGGCTCGGCGACATCGGAGCTGCGGTCGAAGCAGTTGCTGCGCCCCACGGCTATGGCGTCGTTCGGGAATACGTCGGCCACGGTATCGGAAGGGCGATGCACGAAGCACCGTCCGTGCCGAACCACGGCGTCGCAGGCAAGGGGCTGCGTCTCAAGACGGGGATGGCCATCGCGATCGAGCCGATGTTCAATCTCGGCACCGCAGCCTCCGTGGTGCTTGACGACGACTGGACCGTCGTCACCGCGGACGGTAAGTGGTCGGCTCACTTCGAGCACACCGTCCTCCTCACCAAAGAGGGGTCTGTGGTCTCGACACTGCCGGAGCCCAAGCTGGTCGAACCTGCGCAACGCTGAACTCCGGCCGACCGCTCCCGAAAACGGTCAAGTCGGGGCAACGTGGTCTACCCTTCGTGGGTAGGTCCGACGAGAGGGGTCGTCATGAGGAGAATCCTCGCAACATTCGCCGCAGTCTCCCTTG
>CAYTWC010000293.1:0-2973 GCA_964441975.1 uncultured Acidimicrobiaceae bacterium
GTTTCGTCGGAGAAGTCGTGGTAGGTGACGACATAGGGCCCTTCCCCCGAGTAGATCCCGTTCATGAACGTGCAGTCAGCGATCTTCGCCTCGACATGGATCAATGCGGATCGCGAGTCACTCATGAGGTTCATCGCGTGGATGTTTCTGATCTGTCCCGGGAGGCTCGGTTCGCCGTAGCCCCTCCCTCCGAACAACATGGCCGACTGGTGGCTCGGCACCTTCGGATTTCCGCGTACGACCAGACCGTCGATGAAGACATCCCGGATACTTGCGACGTCGATGGTCCGGAGCGCGATTCCGTGGTTCTTCGTCTTGCATGTGACGTCGGAGATCACGACGTTCTCGATGTCGTCATCGGGAGATGTGTACTGCGTCGTGGTCGCCATCGATGCAGACAGTCGGATGTCATCGACACCCGGCGTGTGAACTCCGAGAAGCGTCAGCGCGATGAAGTCATCGCCGCTCTCCCCCGAGACATCGTGGATCCGGAAGTTCTTACAGCCCTGCCGCAGGTTGATCCCATCACGATTGGCGACGTATCGGGTTTTGCCGTCCACTGTGATCTCGGGCGGATTCTTGATCCGGATGTGTGAGAGCTGTGCGTTCCTGACCCGCTCGTGCGTCACAGCCCAGCAATGTGCGTTCTCGATGGTCACCCCTGAGAGCTCGAACCCATCGACATAGGCGATCACGACACCGTGGTTCCGCCAGTCACCCTTCTGGGGTTCACCGTCCCGGCCGGCATCCGTGCCGTAGCTGACCTTGCCGCGCCCGAGTGGAGAATCGAACGCCGATTCGAGCGACAGGGTCTTGCCCTCGCCTGTCGACCTCGGGTTGTCGGCACCCCGCAGCGTCGCACCGCCGACTCCGACGATGGCGACGTCCTTGAACCAAGGCACGTTGAGCTTGTCGGTTCCGATGTTGGCGGTGCGAAAGATGTTGTCACGGCACGAGTCGGCGAGCTGGATGGTGCAGCCGTCGAGGATCACGGTCATCTCGCTCGGGAGCAGGATGGCTCTGTCGATCAGCCATCGGTCGGACCCATCGCTGTTCCTGGCGGGGATGACCACCCGGTTCGTGGTGCCACGGGCCGCATCGATGGCCGCCTCGATACGATCTGATGCGCTCCCCTCGAATTGATTCGGAGTGACATCGGTTGCGGAGTCGGGTTGGTATCGGGTGCTGGTCACGATTGCCCTTCGTCGGGTGCGTTCATCCGCTGGCTGCCGCCGGAGCGATCGGGCTCCTTCAGAGAACGACGGTTTCCAACATTCTATAGAATCATCCATCGTCAGGGAAACCGCGTCGAGCGGCCGTGATCGGGACACGGCACAGCTGTCGGAGGCCGACCGGGCGCGGCCGGCGGAGTGCGGCGCGGGCGCCTTAGAGGATCTGGCTCAGGAAGAGCTTCGTGCGGTCGTGCTGGGGATTCGTGAAGAAGTGCTCCGGGGTCCCCTCTTCGACGATCGTCCCGTAGTCGAAGAAGAAGACGCGATCGGCAACTTCCCGAGCGAATCCCATCTCGTGTGTGACCACCATCATCGTCATTCCCGATGCGGCAAGATCCTTCATGACATCGAGGACTTCCTTGATCATCTCGGGGTCGAGTGCCGATGTCGGCTCATCGAACAACATGATGCGAGGTTTCATCGCAAGCGATCTGGCGATGGCGACACGTTGCTGCTGACCACCCGAGAGCTGACCCGGGTACTTGTCGGCTTGCTCGGGAATCCCCATCTGCGTCAGCAGCTCCATCGCATACGTCTCCGTCTCGTCCTTTGGCTGCTTGCGGACCCAAAGAGGCGCGAGGGTGATGTTGTCGAGCACCGTGAGGTGCGGGAACAAGTTGAATTGTTGGAACACCATGCCGACCTCTGAACGGATCTTCTCGATGTTCTTGATGTCGTTCGTGAGTTCGATACCGTCGACGATGATCGAACCCTCCTGGTGCGCCTCAAGCCTGTTGATGCAGCGGATCCATGTCGACTTCCCCGAACCGGTCACCCCCTTGAGGGCTTGGAAATCCCCGAACCACTTCTTGACACCGTCACATTCGACAATGGGGTCTCCGAGGGTTCTCGTTCCGGTTTGTTCGTTATCCATATTGGCTCCTTGGGAATCCTGACCTAACGCTCACCGACGCCGAGTTTCTTCTCGAGACGCAGGCTGATGCGTGAGAACGTGAACGTGAACATCCAGTACACGACGGCGGCAAAAATCAGCGTCTCCTTGACGGATCCGATGAAGCTGAACGGCTGCGTCTGTGCCGGAATGACTG
Organism: uncultured Acidimicrobiaceae bacterium; assembly: GCA_964441975.1. GTDB lineage: Bacteria > Actinomycetota > Acidimicrobiia > Spongiisociales > UBA5794 > UBA5794. The sequence goes on from CAYTWC010000293.1 coordinate 2,282, forward strand.
CGCGTGCAAGATGGAGGAAGTCGAACAACCCGACGATGGTGACCAGCGATGTGTCCTTGAACAGGGCGATGACCTGACCGACGAGCGCGGGGATGACCGCACGGAGTGCCTGGGGCAGCGTGATGAAGATCGTCATCTGGAGCGTCGACATCCCGAGCGCCCGCGACGCCTCGTTCTGTCCCTTCGGGATCGACTGGAGACCGCCGCGAACGTTCTCGGCCAGATATGCCGCCGAGAAGAAGGTCATCGCGCCGATCGCACGCATCACGTTGCCCACCTCGACGCCCTCAGGGAGTGCAACCGGCAACATGAGGAATGCGACCAGGAGCCACGTGATGAGCGGTACGCCGCGGACGAGCTCGATGTACACGGTCGACATCAGGCGGAACAACGGCATCGACGAGGTTCGACCGAGCGCGAGGACCACGCCGATCGGGAACGACAGGACAATGGACGAGAACGCCAGCAGGATCGTGAGGGACAGACCACCCAGGAAGAACGCACCGGGGACGTCCACGAGCGAAACGGTATCCACGATCACGATGGTCAGACCGAGACCGATGGACGTCACTGCCCAGCTGATCAGGAACCGCCGACCGCTCGATCCTTCACCTCCGAAGGTGGGTGCGGCAAGGGCAAAGAGAGCGAGCGCGAGCAGGAGGAATCGGTAGATGAACGCCATCGGGAACGCA
>CAYTWC010000294.1:0-2938 GCA_964441975.1 uncultured Acidimicrobiaceae bacterium
CACCCACGATCTTCGACTACCTCCTCACGTTCGTCCCGTACCTGTTGATCTTCGGTCTGTTCATCTTCGTGATCATGCAGATGCAGGGTGGTGGCAGTCGCGTCATGCAGTTCGGGAAGTCGAAGGCAAAGCAGGTCTCCAAGGACGCGCCGAAAGTCACCTTCGCCGACGTCGCGGGTGCCGATGAAGCGGTTGAGGAACTCGAAGAGATCAAAGACTTCCTCGCCGCGCCGCAGAAGTTCCGTGCGATGGGTGCGAAGATCCCGAAGGGTGTGTTGCTCTACGGCCCACCAGGGACCGGTAAGACGCTGCTCGCACGAGCGGTTGCCGGTGAGGCCGGAGTTCCGTTCTTCTCGATCTCGGGGTCCGACTTCGTCGAGATGTTTGTCGGCGTTGGTGCATCCCGCGTCCGGGATCTCTTCGATCAGGCGAAGCAGAACGCGCCTTCCATCGTGTTCATCGATGAGATCGACGCCGTCGGTCGCCATCGTGGCGCCGGTCTCGGTGGCGGCCACGATGAACGCGAGCAGACGCTCAACCAGCTGCTCGTCGAACTGGACGGGTTCGATGTGAAGTCGGGCGTGATCGTCATCGCGTCGACCAACCGGCCCGACATCCTCGACCCGGCTCTGTTGCGGCCCGGCCGATTCGACCGACAGGTCGTCGTCGACCGTCCGGATCTCAAGGGACGCGAAGCTGTTCTCGAGGTCCATGCTGCAGGCAAACCACTCGAGGAGGACACTGATCTGTCGGTCCTTGCACGTCAGACGCCGGGGTTCACCGGTGCCGACCTCGCCAACCTGATCAACGAGGCGGCTCTCCTCGCAGCCAGACTCGGCAAGCCACAGATCGGCATGCCCGAGCTCGAAGAAGCAATCGAGCGGGTCATTGCCGGTCCTGAACGCAAGTCGCGGGTCATGTCGGAGGCCGAAACGGAGATCACGGCATACCACGAGGGTGGCCACGCTCTGGTCGGGTACGCCCTCCCGAATGCCGATCCCATCCACAAGGTCTCGATCATCCCGCGTGGCCGCGCCGGTGGGTACACCCTTGCGCTTCCCCTCGAGGATCGGTTCTACAAACGTCGCTCGGAGATGGTCGATGAACTCGCGATGTTGCTCGGTGGCCGCACGGCCGAAGAGTTGATCTTCGTCGATCCGACCACGGGTGCGAGCAACGACATCGAGAAGGCGACACAGATCGCCCGCAAGATGGTGATGGAATACGGAATGAGCGACAAACTCGGACCGCTGCAATACGGCAAGCCCGAAAGCGAAGTCTTCCTCGGGCGCGACTACAGCAATTCCCAGGACTACTCGAACGAGGTCGCCGCAGCCGTCGACGACGAGATCCGAGCACTGATCACTCAGGCCCACAACGAGGCGAGGACGATCCTCGAAACCCACGTCGACGCCCTCCACCGTATCGCCGCGGCCCTCAAGGAGAAGGAATCGCTCGGCGCCGATGAGGTGATGGAGATCTTCCACGATGTGCCGAAGTGGCAGCACGATGAAGATGGGACGATCCGCATCAAGGCTCCCGACTCCGTCCGATCCATCCAGTCGGCTGTCGCCGCACGCACCGACGGGGTCACCTGACAAAGTGAATCCACAGCCGACGGTGTGGACCATTCGAGGTGGCGAGATCGCGATCCGTGAGCCCATCGTCATGGGGATTGTCAACGTGACGCCGGATTCATTCTCCGACGGCGGTCTGAACCTGCAGGTGTCCGACGCCATCGCATCCGGGACCGCAATGGTCGCGGCTGGCGCACAGATCGTCGATGTCGGAGGTGAATCCACACGACCGGGTTCCGAACCGGTCTCGGATCACGAAGAAATCGAGCGTGTCGTCCCCGTCATCCGTGGTTTGGTCGCCGAAGGTGTGACGGTTTCGGTCGACACGACCAAGGTTCGTGTCGCCGAGGCGGCGCTCGACGAAGGAGCAGCAGTCGTCAACGATGTCACGGGTCTTGCGGGCGACGGCATGGCCGAACTCGTGGCGGGGTCCGGTGCCGGGTGTGTGATCATGCACATGCAGGGGACTCCGGCCACGATGCAGGACGATCCCACGTACGACGATGTCGTGCTCGAGGTCAAGGAGTTCCTCCGATGGCGCACCGAAGTAGCACTCGGCCAGGGAGTCGGGCACTCATCGATCGTCGTGGACCCCGGTATCGGATTCGGCAAGACGTTCGACCACAACCTCGCCTTGATGCGCGGTATCCCCGAGATCCGAGAACTCGGCTTCCCGGTCCTCGTCGGACCGAGCAGGAAGGGGTTCCTCGGCGAACTCCTGAGGCCGATCAGGGGCGAGACCCGACCAACCGACCGTGACGCCGCGACCCTTGGCGCTGTTGCGGTTGCGATCGACCGCGGTGCCCAGATTCTTCGGGTGCACAACGTTCCGGCAGCAGTTGAGGTAGCGCGTGTGGTCAGCGCTATGGTGCCATCCAGAACGCTGTGAACGGCAGGTATGAGCAAGAAATCCACAGGACTTGAGCCTCGAGGCTTCCGCTGGGTCATCAAAGACCGCATGGCGGTGTCCGAACGCGTCGGCGGCTACGGGTTCCAGCATCGAAAGGTGCGTCGCGAAGAAGAACTGATCTGGCTCACAGATCATGGGATCAACGCGATCGTCAGCCTGTACGGACCGAGCCAGAGCGCGTTGCCATACGAGAACGCCGGTTTCCGGTTTTCGTCACTCGACGTCCCTGCCGATATCGAACCCGAGGACACTTCCGAGGTGTTCGCTTTGCTTGCCGATGCGCTCAAAGACGACGAAAGCGTCGTGCTCGTCCACAGGGACACCATCGATGACACACTCGCAGGCCTTCTCGCGGGATATCTCCTGTACTCGGGGATGCTCGACGACCCGATCGTTGCAACAGACGTCATCCAGCGAATTCTCGGCCGCGCCATCGGGCCGGAAGGCCGCC
>CAYTWC010000295.1:0-2915 GCA_964441975.1 uncultured Acidimicrobiaceae bacterium
CGAACGGCGATGTTCACCGGTGACTCGGCGAGTGGAGGGGAAGCAGTCGGTGCGTCCCTCGGCATCGATACCGTGATCTCCGAACTGTTGCCGGGCGACAAGTCGGCCGCGGTCACACAGATGCAGAACGACGGACGCGTCGTCGCCTTCGTCGGAGATGGGATCAACGACTCGCCGGCGTTGACCGTCGCTGACCTCGGCATGGCCGTCGGATCGGGTTCGGACGTCGCCATCGAGTCGGGTGACGTCGTCCTGATGTCCGGTGACCCGGCACTGTCGGTGACAGCGATACGGCTTGCGAGGTCGACCTTCTCGACGATCAAACAGAACCTGTTCTGGGCATTCGGCTACAACACCGCCGCCATCCCACTCGCTGCACTCGGTTTCCTCAATCCCGCAGTGGCTGCAGGTGCGATGGCGTTCTCATCGGTGTCCGTCGTCGTCAACTCACTGCGGCTCCGGCGTTTCCGATAGGCCGACCCACCCGCCGAGGGTCAGCCGCTGTTCTCCAGCGCCTCCTCGACACGCAGCACGACATCCAATGTACGGCTTGCGTCTTCGGCATCGATGAGTGTCGACGCACGCCCCGCTATGACGTCGAGAAAGTGGTCCAGCTGTGCTGCGATCGCATCTGTCGGTCCGACGGGGAGCGACGTTGGTGTCGCTGCCTCGCCCCAGTCCCGAGCCCCGCGCCAGAGCGTCAAGGATGGAAACGCAACACCACCGTTCGTGCCTGAGATGAAGAGACAATCTTGTCCCGTGGTCCCGATGTTCGGGTTCTCACCGGTTCCTGCCTCGAAGCTCCACGGACTCGGTGCCGTATCGGCGAAGACCACGGACGCAACACACCCGTTCACAAAGCGCAGTGCGATCACTCCGTTCTCCACCCGACCCGCCTTGCGGATGGGTTGTGCACCGATAGCGGAGACCGACTCGACTTCGCCGAGCAGGAACCGCAGGAGATCGATCTCGTGGACCATGTTGAGTCGTACCGGGGATCCGTCAGGACCGGACCGCCAGGACGTGTCAAAGTACGCATCCGGTTTCTTGACGGCCCAGATCACCGTTGCGGCGACAGGTGAGCCGATCGTTCCGTCGTCGATGAGCTCGCGGACCCGTCGCACCGATGCGTGATATCGCCTTTGGTGTCCCGTCAGCACCGGAAGTCCGGTCGTCCTCGATGCATCGGTGATCCGCTTCGCACCGTCACGGTCGCTAGCGATGGGCTTCTCCACAAGCGTCGGCCAGCCCTGCTCCAGGGCAGCGATGACGTGGGCGGCGTGGAGGGCCGACGGCGTGGCGACGATGGCACCGTCGATGGGTACGTCCACCTGCTCAAGGCTCTCGAACGTAGGCACGCCGAATGCCCTCGCACGCCCTGCATCGGGGTCGACCACACACGCGAGCTCGGATGCCGGGTGATTCAGGACCGCCCGCGCGTGCCGGCTCCCGATGAGGCCGGCTCCTGCGACAAGCAGCCTTGCGGGACGAACGCGAGTCATGAATCCTGGATGGTTTCGACGGTCCGCCGCATCAGCCCCGCGCAGCGACGGTCAGTCACGCGTCGGCATCGCTCAGCTGTCGTCGGTCAGCCCGTCGAGTGCTTCCTTGGCCTTCTCGGCACCGGTGTCGATGTGCTCCGAGTACTTGCCATCGGTCTTCTCATCGGCGATGTCGGCGACCTTGTCGATCCCGTCGTCGATGGCATCCCCGTGCTCTTCGAGGGCGTCCTTTGCCTTGTCCAAGAATCCCATTGCGCATTCCTTTCGTCCGGTCCCCCAACGGTAATGCATCCTGCGACGGCGTTCGGCGAGACCGTGCGCACGCACGCCACCGATCCGCAAACAGACGGATCGACGGGAATCGTGGACAACCGCCACGCCTATCGTCCCTTCCATGACGAACCGACTCGCTAACGCGACTTCGCCCTATCTGCTCCAGCACGCCGACAACCCCGTCGACTGGTACGAGTGGGGGGCGGAAGCCTTCGCCGAAGCGGTCGAACGCGACGTGCCGATCTTGTTGTCGATCGGGTACTCGTCGTGTCACTGGTGCCACGTCATGGCACACGAGTCGTTCGAGGATGCCCCGACCGCCCAGGTCATGAACGCCGGGTTCGTCAACGTGAAGGTCGACCGCGAGGAGAGGCCGGATGTCGATCAGGTCTACATGGATGCGGTAACCGCCATGACCGGAAGGGGCGGATGGCCGATGACGGTCTTCCTGACTCCCGATGGCAGACCGATCTATGCGGGCACCTATTACCCGAAGGTCGCGGTTGGTGGGCATCCCTCGTTCACCGATGTCCTCGGTGCCATCTCAGATGCGTGGGAGAACAATCGTGCGGCGGCAGTCGACCAGGCGACGACCATCGCCGAAGCAATCAATCGCGGGATGCCACCCGCTGGGAAGGCGCCGAGCGAGACCGATCTCGCGGATGCCGTTCGCGCGATCGAGCGGGTATTCGATCCTGTAAATGGAGGGTTCGGCGGTGCCCCCAAGTTCCCGCAGGCCCCGACACTCGAGTTCCTCCTGCGATACGCGGCGTTGCATCCGACCACGGAGACGGCATCGGTTGCCCTCCGCATGCTCACCGAGACGTTGGAACACATGGCGAGAGGTGGCATCTATGACCACCTGGTCGGTGGGTTTGCACGGTATTCGGTCGACAACACCTGGCTCGTCCCCCACTTCGAGAAGATGCTGTACGACAACGCTCTGCTTGGTCGCATCTACTTGCGCACCTGGCAACTCACCGGCGACGAACGGTTCCTCACAACCGCTACGGAGGTGCTCGACTACCTCGACGGAGTCATGGCTGACGACGAAGGAGGCATCCACGCCGCAGAGGACGCCGATTCGGAAGGAGTCGAAGGTCGATTCGCCGTGTGGGACTGGGACGAACTGGAATCGAT
>CAYTWC010000296.1:0-2866 GCA_964441975.1 uncultured Acidimicrobiaceae bacterium
CATTCGGCTGTTTCCAGAACAGCTCGTGTACATCGTCAACCACGCCAAGGACAAGGTCATATTCATCGATCCCGACCTGGCTCCCGCGATCGCACCGCTCATCGACCGATTCGAGACGGTCGAGCACTTCGTCATCATGGGTCCCGACGCGCAGAGATGCGGCATCGAGGGTGCCATCGCATACGAGGATCTGATCGCCGACGTCGATCCGCAGCAGGACTGGCCGCTCCTCGATGAACGGAGCCCGATGATGTTCTGCTACACGTCAGGAACGACCGGAAACCCGAAAGGGGTTGCATATACGCAGCGTTCGACGTACATGCACACGCTGTCCAACCTCGCGGCCAATCCCCTCGACGCGAACGACTGCGTGCTCCCGGTCGTGCCGATGTTCCATGCCGCTGCGTGGGGGTATCCGTTCATGGCGGTGACTGTGGGTTCGAAGCTCGTATACCCGGGGCCGAATCTGTCAGGCAAGGCCGTGACGGAGCTCTTCGTCAACGAGGGCGTAACCCTTTCTGCCGGAGTCCCAACCGTGTGGCTCGGCATCATGCAACATCTCGAGGAGAACCCGGACATCGACCTGTCGTACATGAAGGCGCTGTTCTGTGGCGGCTCGGCTGTACCGCGCTCGATGATCGACTGGTTCATGACAGAACGTGGTGTTCGCATCATCCAAGGTTGGGGAATGACCGAGACGAATCCGGTCGCTTCTGCAGCCACGATCAAGCCGTGGATGGAAGAATGGCCGTGGGAACGACAACTCGACGTTCTCGAAACCGCTGGCAGGCCGATTCCCGGGCTCATTGTCAAGATCGTCGATGAGAACGATGAACCGCTCCCCCACGATGGCGAAGCGTTCGGCGAACTACTGATCCGGGGACCGTGGATCGCCGCCGAGTACTTCAAGGACGAGCGCTCACCACAGTCGTTCACCGACGGGTGGCTCCGGACCGGCGACGTCTGCAAGATCACCCCCGACGGATATATCCGCATCACCGATCGGGCGAAGGACGTGATCAAATCCGGCGGAGAGTGGATCTCCTCGCTCGACGTCGAAAATGAGATCATGGCTCACCCGGATGTAGCCGAAGCCACGGTGATCGGGCTGAAACACCTCAAGTGGCAAGAGCGGCCTGCCGCCTTCGTGGTAGCGAAACAGGGTGTCACCATCACCGCGGATGACATCAAGGAGTTCATTGCACCGAACATCGCCACCTGGTGGATGCCGGACGAAATCGTCTTCATCGATGAGATCCCCAAGACCGGAACCGGAAAATTCGACAAGAAGGTCGTTCGGGCCGAGTACGAGAACCTCCTTCTGGATGCCGAGTAGCTCCGACGGGTTCGCCGCTGCTTCCGGGATCCTCCCCGATGGGGAGGGCCGGTGGCGGGGTGAGCTGGCCGAAGGGTGGGACATCGTCGGGAGAACGAACGGTGGCTACATGCTCTCGATCCTGTCCAGAGCCTCCACCCATGCCACCGGTGGACGGACGCCGGTCTCGATCACCGGGCATTTCACCGCTCCGGGCACAGCGGGACCGATCTCGATCGACACCTCGGTCGTGCGCTCGGGACGCACCCTGTCGGTGGTTCGCAGCAGACTCGAACAAGACGGCCGGACGATCGTCGAAGCGCTCGGTGCATTTGCCGAGCCAAGTACCGACCCGCCTGAGGTGCTGCTGAAGGATGCAACGCCGATTGACCTCCCTGCGCCAGAATCCATCGAACGCATCCTGCCCGCTGGCGATGCCCCTTTCCCGCCTCCGTTCATGGATCACGTCGACTTGCGCATGAGTCCCCGGGGGGTGGAGGCGTTCACGACCGGCACCGGGAGCGCTCCGGCGCTGGAGGGTTGGCTCCGTCTGCCACACGGCGAACCTCTTGATGTCCACGCACTGATCATGGCTACGGATGCGTTTCCTCCCACTGCGTTTGCATCGGGACTGCCGATGGGCTGGACACCGACGATCGAGCTCACGGTCCATGTGCGCGACCCGAGACCACCCGCATGGATCCAGTGCGAGTTCACAAGCCGTTTCGTCTCCGGTGGATTCATCGAGGAGGACGGTCTGCTTTGGAGCGAGGACGGTGTGCTCCTCGCCCAATCACGGCAACTCGCCATGGTCTCCGCCGGGTAGCCGTTGTGCCGCCGACGATCGTCCACGTCGACGAACGCAAGTGGCCCGACCAGCCGCATTGGCACTTCGACACGATTCTTCTTGGGGAAGACGAGCATGGGACATGGCTGTTCGTCCCTGCGGATACGGTCCTTCAACGTGGCACGGAGTCTCCACGGTCGGCCGGTCGGGAGTTCCTCACCCTTGTATCCCCTGCCGTGTGGTGGATCGTCGAGTTCTATCGAGATCATCCTCGCCATCACATCTATGTCAATATCGGTACGACGCCTGAATGGCACGGCGACCGGGTGACGCAGGTCGATCTCGACCTCGATGTGGTGCTACGACGGGATGGTTCGGTCGCGGTTCTCGACGAGGACGAGTTCGCGGCCAATCAGGTCGTCCTCACCTACCCGCCCCATCTGGTGACCGGAGCGCGGCAAGCGGCGAACGACGCTGTCGATCTCCTTTCCACGCGACGTGAGCCGTTCGGTCAGGCCGCCGACGCCTGGTGGCTGCGAGCACACAAGATCACGGACGAAACGAGAGACCAATGAACCGAACGATTGAAACAATCGTCACATCACGCGCACGTCCGACGGAGACCGGCGACGAGCCGGACACACTGATCGAGATGCTCGACTTCCTACGAGCGACCGTCGTGACGAAAGCTCACGGAATCAGTGACGAAGCGGCCCGCACCCGGTTTGTTCCTGCGTCCGAGCTGACCATCGCATCGGTGGTGA
>CAYTWC010000297.1:0-2864 GCA_964441975.1 uncultured Acidimicrobiaceae bacterium
TCGCCGAGCATCTTCTCTGCGGTAGCTGTGATGTCGATCTCCTCGAACGTCACGATTCGTAACTCGACGATAGGGCCGTGTGGAGATGAAGGCGTGTACATCACTGACTCCGATGACGTCCTCGTATCCGGCAACTACATCACCGAGACCAACAAGGGTGTGTTGGCGCACCGCTCGGAGTCGATTCGTGTGAACGAGAACGTCTTTGTGTACACCGGGCGCAACTTCGTGCAGTTCGACAAGGTCAACGGTCCGTCATCGTCCGTATCGAGCAACCGTGGCACGAACCAGCTTGGTGGATCCAACGCAGAGGACCTGATTTCGCTCTATCAGTCGAACGGAACGTCGAGTTCGCCGATTCGCGTCGAGAACAACCACCTCAAAGACGGCGGCCCGTCTTCGTCAGGAACCGGGATCCTGCTCGGCGACGGCGGCGGTTCACATCAGGTCGCCGAGGGGAACATCCTCGTGAACCCCGGTCAGGTGGGGATCGGTGTGGCCGGTGGATACGACATGACCATCCGGAACAATTCGATCTACTCGTCACGGCAATCCTGGTCGAACGTCGGCGTGTATGCCTGGGACATCAGCGCTTCGTGTGGCGATGTCACCATCACGGGCAACCAGGTCGACTGGACAGCCGCCGGCGGATACTCCAACGGCTTCTGGAACGGCGGCGGTTGCGACCTGAGTGAATACTCGAACAACTGGCGGGCGAACCTCGGAGCATGGATCTGGTAGGTCACCCTCGGTGGTGATCGCGACGCGCTCGGATGGCGCCCGGCGGTCTCCGGCGCTCTAGGATTCAGTTCCTCGGGCTGGGGGTCCGTCGATCGATTCACCATCATCCACATCCGACGCACTCGTCCTACGAGCGGATCCTCACGTGAAGCTGCGTGTTGTGGCATTCGTCGCAGTCATCGTGCTCGCCGCTGCGGGTTGCTCGTCGACCTCGAAGGCCTCGACAGTCTCTCTTCCGCCGACGACGGCAGCTCAGACGGAACCGCCGACGCCCGTCGAGCTACCCCCCGAACTCTCCTCGTCGATCGAAGTGTCGGTAGGTGAGGACCTCGAGGCCATCGTCGAGGACGCGCCCGAGGGTTCGACGATCGTCCTGCAGGCGGGGACCCATCGAGGATTCAGCATCGAACCCAAGGACGGGATGTCGTTCGTCGGTTTGCCGGGTGCGACGATGAACGGATCCGAGATCCTTGAAGGATTCGTCAACGACGGGGATGTGTGGCGTCTCGACGGCGTCGAAAACGACAATCGCAATCACGGCGAGTGCGAAGGAAGCTACGAGGGCTGTTCCTTTTCCCAGGATCTCTTCCTGGACAGCGTGCAGCTGTGGCAGGTCACGGCTATCGGCGATCTTGAGCCCGGGGCGTGGTTCCGTGACGGCGAGTCGGTGTATGTGGCGGACGATCCGACCAACCGGACGGTTGAGATCAGCAAACGGTCCTACGCCTTCGTCGGGTCCGCTGACGACGTCGTGATCAGCTCGATCCGCGTCGAGAAGTACGCGACTCCGGCACAGGAGGGCACCGTCCAGGCACAGCTCCCCGGCGAAGGAGACCGAGGGGATGGCTGGGTCCTTGAGAACCTGGATGTCTCCCTGAACCATGGCGCGGGTATCCGATCCGGTGACAACACGATCATCCGGGATTCGTACATCCATCACAACGGCCAACTCGGCATCACGGGCGCCGGGGGGACGGGTTTGGTGATCGAGGGGTGCGAGATCGCATTCAACAACACCGCTGGCTATGAGTGGGAGTGGGAGGCCGGCGGGGTCAAGGTGACGAACAGCGACAACGTCACGTTCCGCGACAACGTCGTCCACGACAATCACGGACCGGGGCTGTGGTCCGACTTGGACGTCGTGGATGCGCTCTACGTCGGGAACACCGTGTACGACAATGTCGGTCCCGGGATCTTTCACGAGATAAGCGGGGCGGCGGTCATCAGGGACAACACGGTGGACCGCAACGGTCTTGAGAAGTCGGCGTGGCTGTGGGGCGCGGGAATCCTGGTTGCAGGGTCGTCGGACGTCGAGGTGTTCGGGAACGTTCTGAGCGGGAACGGCAACGGGATTGCCGGTATCCAACAGGACCGTGGATCGGGACCGTACGGCGAGCGATTGCTCGCCAACCTGTACGTTCACGACAACACGATCGATCTCGGGGATGGGAGAATGGGCATCGTGGAAGACGTCGGTGAGAATGCGGTGTTCGAAGATCGGAACAACCGATTCGACGCCAATCGCTACGTTGGCAACGTCGGTCGGAACTACCTGTGGAGGGACGAGCGACTCGACAGGACCAGCTGGCAGGAGTACGGCCAGGACCTCAACGGCGAATGGGTGGATCGTTGAACGCCGACAGCGACTTCATCGTGGTGGTGGTCGCGTACCGGAGTCGCGAACCTCTGGTGGGATTCCTCGACAGCATCGGCACTGAGATCCCGGTCGTGGTCGTCAACAATTCGATGGCAGAGGACGACCTCCGGGACCTCATCGACCCCAGGGACAATGTGTCCCAGATCGATGCTGGCGGAAATCTCGGTTTTTCCGCAGGGGCCAACCTCGGCGCTGACCACACGGAAGAACCGTTCGTCGTGTTCATGAATCCGGACACGCTGCCTCGGCAAGCAGAACTCAGCTCGATGGTCGACACCCTCAGGCACGATGGTGCCGTGGCGAGCTGCGGAGCCAACGGTGTGGCTACGGCGGGAGGTGGCGCGCTTCCCACTGTCCCGCGCGTACTTGCCCACGTCCTCGGTCTCCACCGCTTTCTTGGGACCGCAGGTCTGTACTTCTACCCGAAGGACGGCGGGCGGCGCGACGTCGGGTGGATATCAGGCTC
>CAYTWC010000298.1:0-2856 GCA_964441975.1 uncultured Acidimicrobiaceae bacterium
GAACTGAACTCTCTGGTCACGAGGTCCGGTCGACGCAAGGCACGTCACGCTGTGCGCCGAGAAGCCGGTTTCGCTGCTGGACATGCAGCCAGACGACTGCAGCGCCGACAGAGCGATTTGATCAGCGCGACCATTGAAGACGGCGCAAACTCGGCGAGAGCACTTGAGGCAGCTGAAGACGTTCGCCAGGCAAAGGCCGATCTCGAACTGGTTGTGTCGGGAGCCACCCCATGACTGGCCGCGATCGTTTCACCGACGCCGAATGGCGTTCGCTGGTCTCGGCACCCGGAGCCGCGTCCGTTGCGGTGGTTGCGATGAACCACTTTGGGTTGATTCGAATGATCAAGGAGCTCCGGGGTGCAGAGAAGGCGCTCAAGGCGGCCCAGAGTCAGGATGGTCGGTCAGAAGTGGTCGATGAGATGATTGCCTGTCTGGACGATCACGCAGAAGAGCTTTCCCCATCCGCCTCCACCGATGATCCTGATGGAACTTTGGAAGGCTCGCTGGAGTCATTGTCCATTGCGGGGCAAGTCGCGGAGAGGCTAACCGCCGAAGAGCTGGATGCATACGTGGATTGGGTTGTCGGGGTCGCAACGGGTGCCGCCAAGGCAACGAGAGAGAAGGGATCGGACTCTGTGGTGAGTACAGCCGAACGCGAGCTGCTTGAGGCGATAGAGGCTCGCATCCGAAGGGTCTGAGCTTTGGTGATGTGATGTCCGAGGCGTCTCTGGGATCCGTGTCGGGCGAGCGTTTGATGCCGCCAGCGCGGGTCGCAGACGAATCCTCCGGGTGGACGTGCGATCTGCGAACGCTGCGAAAGGAATGCCAATGTCAATGGAAGAAAAGCTCAAGAGTGCCGCAGTTCAAGCGACCGGCGATGAGACGATCGTCGACGTTGCCGAGTTCAATCCCAAGGGGTCAGCTGGTGCCACCGCCGCAGGGGCTGCTGTCGGTTCGTTGGTCGGCGGTGCCGCAACGGGTGACAGTGTGTGGGGCAAGTCGCTCGGTGCTGGCGGTGGCGCAGCAGCTGGTCGGGCGATGATGGGCCTTGGCAAGGACTTGCCGCCGCGCATTTGCGTGGCCATTTCACCTGATGAGGTCTACCTCCTCGGTATGAAGGCGTATGGCTTCGAGGTCGAGCCGATCGCAAAAATTCACCGGGATCAACTCGGTGTGGAAGTCCATCAACGTCTGTCGGTCCGGACAGTGGTTCTCGAAGATCTTGAATCAGGCGCCAAGTTTCCGCTCGAGGTCAAGCGGCTGAACTTCTATCACGCAAAGGCGATGGTCGGGCTACTGATGATGGACGAGCAACACCATCAGGAAGAGGAAGCCGACGCGGCTTCGAATAGCGACTCGGCAGGCTGACGAGCGGGTCCGGCGCGGCGTCGACCGTGGTCGCTTGCCGATCATAATCTCTTCTCCCCGCCCACGGTGGTTGAATCCGTGGATGCGGTAGCTACGGGTTGGAGAGGCTATATCGAGCCTTCATAGAATTCCTGGCTTTCTCGGTGACCGTACAGGGCCCACAGCACGAATACGTAGATGACGATCTGCACAAGAGCTGCTGTGTGAACACCTCCAGCGTGATGAGCGATCATCCACCAGGAGAGTGCGAAAACTCGAAATGCCACGACAATGGCGACGACCAATCGGGCCCATTGCGCACCAGACAGTACGCCCGAGGCTATGAGGAACAGAAGGATCGCGAAGAACCCTTCCACGGCCGCAAACACGACGAGGTCGGTGTCGGTTTGACCCGACACGAGCTGGAACTCTGTGTTGTTACGTTCCATGAATGCCACAACGGCGAAGGCGGCAGCGATGATTGCCTGGATGACAAGGACGACGCCGACGAAAGTCACGACACCCGGCCGACGGTGCTCTGGAATGGTGCTTCCCACAGGAATCTCCTACTGTCGCTTCCACAGGAAGGTACCACAAGGGTTTCTGGTGTGCGAGCGCAGACGCATCTGACGGCCTCGATTTCCGCAAAGACCCAGGTTCTTGGAGCACGGTGCGGCGGTCGCAGTGGTCGCCTCGCACACGAGGACGTGTTCGGTACCTAGTCGATGGCCCGTCTGTACGAGTCGATGTCGTCGGACAGCTCGAACATGACCGGACCCACGGCTTCGAGTATCGCCTCGGCTATCCGTTCGCCTTTCGGTGAAAGAGCGACGACGACACCTCTGCCGTCGTTGACCTCGGCGTTGTCACGTTTCACGAGTCCATGTCTGTCGAGCCGATCGATGACCTTGGTCGTGCCTCCGCTGCTCATCGCGGTCGTTTGGGCAAGATCGCGCGGACGAAGTGGACCGTCGAGCCACAGACGGGTGAGCACCGCGACCGATGCGTTGCCGGACAGCTTGCGCGCTCCGGCGATCTCGGAAATCGCCTGACTCATGCGTGCGCCTTGCTCCGTGGTGCGGATGACAGCTCTCGCGTATGCGACTGTCCGGGCTGATGAGCGTCGTCCCTTCACGACTGCGAGGTTAGGACGATTTCACGTCTGGCTGCTTGTGATGTGAGACCGTCGCGCTGACAGTATCCGTCTACAGCCCGAGAATCGTGATGCTGTCCAGGTGATTCTGGAGCTCCTCGGTGTCGTTGGTCGTCCAACCATCGGGCGGCGCGACGACGGACCACCCGTCGACGAACGCGTCGTTGTAGTTGTGCCCGTGACCGACACTCGCGCTGAATCCATTGATCAGGTCAACGACTACCTGTGTGAAGGTCGTGAACGGTATCCAGCGCACGGAGTCAGGGACATCCGGACCAACGGGCTTGTCGGTCCATTCCTGGGGCTTCCATAACGTTTCCCAGTTCCAGTAGCCCACCGGGTCTGAAGCGTGGTGG
>CAYTWC010000299.1:0-2853 GCA_964441975.1 uncultured Acidimicrobiaceae bacterium
AGCGTACTGGGACGACGCATCGGCAATCGCCGTCTTCGAGTACGACCCGTCGT
Source organism: uncultured Acidimicrobiaceae bacterium (assembly GCA_964441975.1). GTDB lineage: Bacteria > Actinomycetota > Acidimicrobiia > Spongiisociales > UBA5794 > UBA5794. Next base: position 54 of record CAYTWC010000299.1, read on the forward strand.
TCGTCACGTCCGACATCCAGGTCGCCCCGATCGTCATGCCGCTGCGGCGGGGTGCGTATTCGTTTCCTGAGCTCGCCGGGTCCGGGTCGGATTTCAAAGGGCTTCCCGGGCTGCTTGCGGATTCACTGCCGGATGCGTGGGGGTATCAACTGCTCAACGCCGCACTCGAGGCACGTGGTCGTCCGGCGAACAGCTTCAACCCCATCGAGCAGCTGTGCTACGTGGGTACCCGCGGAATGGGTGCCCTCGAATTCGAACCGGCCACCCATCCGCGGACAGAAGCCGTCCCTGTAGAGGTCGACTGGATCGCAGAGCTTGCGAGCCGAGTGGTCGCGAGTCGTTCGGACCTCGCCGCCCGTCTCGACGCTGAGGGGCTCGAGGATCTGATCCGTGTCGGATCATCGGTCGGAGGTCAGCGGGCCAAGGCGCTGATTGCGTGGAACCCGGAGACGAACGACATGCGGTCGGGTCAGGTGGATGCGCCCGATGGGTACTCGCAGTGGATTCTCAAGTTCGATGGACTCGTGAAGGATGGGGTCGGGATCGGGGATCCGGTCGGGTGGGGTCGCGTGGAATACGCCTATGCCATGTTGGCGAGGCGCTGCGGCATCACGATGTCGCCATCTCGACTCCAGCGAGATGGATCGGGAAGGGCCCACTTCATGACCCAACGGTTCGATCGTGGAGGGGGACACACGAAGTGGCATGTGCAGACGTTGTCCGCGATGGGTCACTTCGACTACAACCGCCCCGGTCTTGTCGGCTACGAGGATGCCATGGACATCCTGATCAGACTCGACGCGCCGTTCACCGATATCGAGCAGCTGTTCCGTGTCATGGTGTTCAACGTCGTCGGGCGGAACCAGGACGATCATACGAAGAACATCTCGTATGTCATGGATACCCGAGGGAGGTGGCGAGTTGCGCCTGCGTACGACCTCACATGGTCTTTCAATCCACGAGGCGCGTGGACTTCGCGCCATCAGATGAGCGTGAACGGCAAACGATCCGACTTCGCCCGGGATGATCTCACGAGCGTCGGACGGAGGTATGGCGTATCGGACCCCGGGTCAGTCGTCGGCGCGACGATCGAGGCGTTCTCTACGTGGGAGGACGTTGCTCGCGAGGTGGAAGTGCCAGCGCCGCTCGTCGGCGCGGTCGGGGACTCCCTGAGGCTCGATCTCTAGGATCGGAAGTCGTTCGGTTGACCGTGCCTACTGGTAGGAATCCTCGGCGTGGAGGCGAGCGACGTTCGCTGCCCACTCGGATTCGAGCATCGACCAGCTGGAGTGGTCGAGCCATACGTCGCCGACCTTTACCTCGTCGCGCAGCACGCCCTCGTAGGTGAAACCGAGACGTTTGGCGATCTTCTCCGAAGCGACGTTGCCGACTGCGATCCGAAGCATGACCTTGTGCAGGCCGAGCTCGGCGAAGCCGATGTCGACGGCGACGGCAGCAGCTTCGGAGCCGTAGCCGTGGCCGGTCTCATCGGAACGGATCCAATACCCGACTTCACCGACGCCGTTCGGGAGCGATGTCGGCCAGATCGATACGTTGCCGATATGTCGATCGAGGTCGTCGATCGGTCGGACGGTGAAGTCGTAGGCGCGCCGTTCAGCCCACGAGCCCACGGACTCACGGATGAAGCGTTGGGCGAATCCCCGGTCATAGCCGTCGATCCAAGGGAGCCATGGCTGGAGTTCGGTGATCGATGCCTTCACCGCCGCATGGAAGGGTCCGACATCGCGACGACGGAACGGGCGGAGCATCAGCCGCTTTGTGTATCTCGGCTGGCTGTGGACGTTGGGCGCCATGGGCACAGCCTATATCGGTCCCGGTCCGGGGGCATGTCAACCGGTGATGCCGTGACGGACACGGCACGGGGTTTCCACGACCCCCGCTGGTTCGCCCTCCCATGTCTTCATGCAAACCTGATTCGGCTCTAGTCTTGCGTCGATGGAAGCTGATCCACGTCCCGTTTCTCTGCCTTCGGCCGTCTTGCCGCGTTGGTTGTTTGGTGTGTTGGTTGTGGTTGGTGTGGTGGTTGGTGGGGGTTCGGTTGCGGTTGCTGGGTCTTCGGTTGAGGGTTTTGGTGTGGTGGATGGTTCGTCGGGTGTTTGGTATCTGCGTGATCCGGGTTCGGGGGACACGACGTCGTTCTTCTATGGGAATCCTGGGGATGTCCCGATGCTGGGTGACTGGGATTGTGATGGGGTTGATACGCCCGGGTTGTATCGCCAGTCCGATGGGTATGTGTATCTGAGGAACTCGAACACCGAGGGTGTTGCCGATGTGCGGTTCTTCTTCGGCGATCCTGGTGATGTCCCGTTGGCTGGCGATTTCGATGGTGACGGGTGTGACACGGTTTCGGTCTATCGGCCGTCTGAGTCCCGGGTGTTTGTGATCAACGAGTTGGGTGCCGACGATGGCGGGTTGGGGGCTGCAGAGTCGGATTATCTGTTCGGGAATCCGGGTGACAAACCGTTCGTGGGTGATTTCGATGGTGATGGTGAAGACACGGTCGGGTTGCATCGTGAGTCGACCGGGTTGGTGTACTTCAGGAACTCGAACACTGAAGGGATTGCTGATGCCCAGTTCATCTATGGCGATCCCGGTGACAAGATCATGGCCGGAAAATGGACATCGGGTCACACCGTTGACACGGTTGGGATCTTCCGACCATCCCAGGGGATGGCGTACCTCAAGTATGTGAACGTCCAGGGCAACGCCGACGAAGAACACCTCTACGGCAACCGTCACATGGTCCCCGTCGCAGGACACTTCGGACCCCTCCCAGGCG
>CAYTWC010000300.1:0-2853 GCA_964441975.1 uncultured Acidimicrobiaceae bacterium
GATCGTCTCTTGCCGGAATCCGCCCCACGTCGACTTGACGATCTGCGTGGGCTCGGCGTCTATCGCACCCTGCCTGATCAGGTCAAAAAGAGTCGCGGTGAACTCGTTCTCGGTCACCTTTCCCTGGGACAGCAGGGCACCGACTTCAGCGGGGTACGTCTCGGACGGCGGCGCCTGTTCGTAGTCGCGGTCGTAGTCGATCCTCGGTTCCCTGCCGTACCGAAGGTACGTCACCGCACCGAGACCCACCGCGATCAACAGGATTGCTCCTGCCCCGATCTGCAAGCCTTGCGAGGCGTTGCGTTGCGTTGCTTCGACTTCAGACGCTAACTGGGTCTCCTCCGCCTGAATCGACGATAGGCCGTCACCGCTCACCACACGCGCCCCACCCGTAGAGCCGAGTACGTCTGCAGGGAACACCGCGCGTATCTCGACCCAGGTCTCGGATGGAATATCTGACGCCTCGAGGGTCGGTGTGACCCCGTCGGCCCCGAGGTTGGTCGATCCGTTGACCCCGTAGGGGTGACCCCACACGTACACGTCGCCGACCTGTGGCGACCCCGGGATGTGCACGACCGCATCGAGCGAGTCGACCCCGACTGCCCATTGGTCCCCCCACACCTGCAGGTTCACATCGACGACATCGTCATAGGCGGTCGCCACGCCGACCAGTGTGTAGGTCAACGTGAAGGTCTTGAGCGTGTCGGTGGATGCGTGGTGCCACACGACTCGAACCGCACCCGGCACCGATGCGACACCGTACGTCCCGGGAGGGGAGCTGCAACCGAGCGTCGTGCAACCACCGAGGGAGTACTGACCCGATGCATCACTGACGACGACGTCACTGACGAACTCATCGGGTCGTAGGTTGATGTCCCGGTAAGCACCAGTGAAGCTGCCGTCGAAGTCGAAGGTGAGATCCTCGACGACGGTGAGCGACCCATCGTCGTTGACCGTCACGTCGACCTCGGCAGCATCGATCCAGAACGACTTCGCGAGCGCAGCCGTGGCCGGGACCACGAGGAACGCCCCTGTGAGGAGGGCGACGAGAACTGACGCCGCGAGGCGTTTGCGACGCACCCGCCTAGAAGCTGACTTCGGGTGCTGTCTCGGCCTCATTCGGCGCATCGTAGAGCTCGCGGGTCTTGAAACCGGTCAGCGCCGCCACCAGGCTCGATGGCACCTGCTGGACTGCATTGTTGTACTTGAGAACCGTGTCGTTGTAGATCTGTCTCGCGACTGCGATCTTGTTCTCGGTGTCGGTGAGGTCGGCTTGCAGGCTTGCGAAGTTCTCCGACGCACGCAGCTCCGGATAGTCCTCAGCGACCGCGAACAGCTGTCGGAGTGCCGATGTGAGGAAGTTGTCAGCGACCGCCTGCTCGCCCGGCGTCGAGGCCCCTGCGGCCATCGAACGAGCCTCGGCAACGGCTTCGAACGTCTTGCTCTCGTGGGATGCGTATCCCTTCACCGTTTCGACCAGGTTGGGGATGAGATCGAAACGCCGTTGGAGCTGGACGTCGACCTGGCCCCACGCGTTGTCGACTCGGTTTCGTTTCGCGACGAGCGAGTTGTAGATCCTGACGGCCCACAGGATGATCAGAACGAGAAGGACGATGCCAGCAATGATGTACCACATGGCATCGAGTGTAGACGCGGCGATGCCACGAGTCGGGTCATCGACCCGGGGTGGGCGCGAAAGAACCCGGAGCATCTTCGACTCGATCGAATCGTGGATTCGGCCGAACCGCCGCACGGGACCATCGTGCGGATCTCCGGGTTCCGGTGGTCCGAGTTGAAGTCGCCACCTACCTCACATGAGGAGCGCGACCTCGCTGTTCACAGCTGGCCGGCTAGCGCTCGGCCACCTCCGGGGTCCTACAAGAACTATGCATGTTTGGACCACCTCCTTTCTCCGTATCGGCATGCTACCACCGGGGTCCATGTGCGAAAGCGGATTTCGCGAACTGGGACACCGCACGACAGCGGTATGGTGGTCGATGCCCGCAATCCGGAGATACGGAACGTGACAAAGAGCATCGGGATACTCACCGCCGGAGGCGATTCCCCTGGTCTCAATGCGGCGATCCGCGCGATCGGTAAATCTGCCATCCGCCAGCACGGCTGGAATGTGATCGGATTCAAGGATGGCTTCCGTGGTCTGATGCAGAACAGGATCATCCGACTCGACAGCGACCTGCTCAGCGGAATCCTGACACGCGGAGGCACCATCCTCGGCACCGGCAGGGACAAACCGCACCGAATGGACGTCGGCGGGTCGGTGATGGACATGACCGACGTGATGATCGAGAACTTTGGCCTCCATGAACTCGACGCACTCGTGTGCCTCGGCGGTGGCGGCACCCACAAGAACGCCCTGCGGCTCGCAGAACGAGGACTCCCGATCGTCACCGTTCCCAAGACGATCGACAACGATCTCGTCGGCACCGATGCCAGCCTCGGTTTCGACACCGCACTCGGTATCGCGACGGAGGCGGTCGACCGTCTGCATTCCACTGCACACAGCCACCACCGGATCATCGTGGTCGAGATCATGGGCCACAACGCTGGCTGGCTCACACTCGGTGCCGGTCTCGGGGGTGGCGCCGACGTGATACTCATTCCCGAGATCCCATACAGCATCGGTGCGATCAGCGACGCCATCGCCCTGCGCAAGTCGGGAGGCTCGACGTTCTCGATCGTCGCGGTCGCAGAAGGTGCGATCAGCCACACACTCGCAGAACGCGTCGCGGACATGAAGGCACACGACGCCGCCTCAGACGAGATCAAGGCGACGCTCGCCGATCGGCGCTCAACGGTCCAGATCGCCGACGACCTCCAGGAGCGAACCGGGCT
>CAYTWC010000301.1:0-2835 GCA_964441975.1 uncultured Acidimicrobiaceae bacterium
CGTAAGTCGCGCCAGGAACGAGCAAACGACGAGAGTCGTCGAAGGCGAGTCGGTCTTCTTCAACCTCGGCAACTGGTATCTGCGAGGCTTTTGCCGGCTCGCCGAGGACGAGCGTCTCTTCCGGATCGATCGTATCGCCGACATCGAGGTCCTCGAAGAGCAGTACCAGCCGAGTGTGACGGACGGGCCGTCGACGGCGCGATACGAACCGAGCCCGGACGACCACGTCGTCGTGTTCGACGTCAATGCGTCGTCACGCTGGGTCACCGAATACTACCCGATCGACTCCCAGGAACCCGTCGACGACAAGACACGCGTGACGATGCGGGTTTCGGAACCCCTCGTCGCGGCTCGACTGCTGCTCCGACTGGGCTCGGACGCATCCCTTGTGTCCGGTGACGCGGTCGCCGCCGAACTCTCTGCCCTAACTTCCCGAATCCGATCCCGCTACCGATAACCACCGGAACTTGGTGTGAACGCCGAGCCCCCGCAGCGGTGCAGCGTGTGGGATTCCGGGCTCTCCGGTAGTGACTACCCGTCAGACCGCAAGATGACTACGTCGCGAATAGTCCTTTACCCACAGCGTGTATTGCCGATGTCTCCTGTAACGCTGGCTTACGGAGTGGGCAATACACATGACAACCATCAAGACAACTTGCGAGCAGTGCGGCGAGATCCACCTCGGAACCTCCGACATCTCCCTCGAACTCGAGGGGAGCGGTGACGAGGGTACGTATCGTTTCGTCTGCCCGGAATGCTTCTCGATCCAGCGCCGCCCGGCCTCCCAGAGAGTGGTCAGCGTATTGCTTGCGACGGGCGTGTCGTACGAGGTCACCCTGACACCGCCGGGCCCGATCACCGAATCGGAACTCGAACGTTTCACCAGGCTGCTCGACACCGACGACTGGTTCTCCAGGCTCGTTGCCTTCGGTGACACGACCGAGCCTCGTTCTTCCTGAACCCTTCGATCTGATGTGACCGCCAGCGCAGGCGGCATCCCTAGCATCGTGGTCGATGCCATCTGTTGCTCCGACCTCGGTCGATGACTATCTCAGTTCGCTCGGCTTTCGGCCGGATTCCTTCCAGACGGACGCGCTCGCTGCGATCATCGAAGGACGGTCCGTCGTCGTCACGGCTCCGACTGGTGCAGGGAAGACCGTCGTGGCCGAAGGTGCGATCGTCGCAGCTCTCACTCGTGGGCGACGGGCGTTCTACACCACTCCGATCAAGGCACTCTCGAATCAGAAGTTCTCCGATCTCAAGCATCTCTTCGGTGACCACCGCGTCGGCTTGCTGACCGGCGACAACGTCATCAACGGCGATGCAGACATCGTCGTGATGACCACCGAGGTTCTTCGCAACATGATCTATGAAGGGTCAGGCGCGCTCGAATCACTCGACATCGTGATTCTCGATGAGGTCCACTACCTCGCCGATCGGGACCGAGGTTCGGTGTGGGAAGAGGTGATCATCCACCTGCCGCGGCACGTTCGTCTCGTGGCGTTGTCCGCAACGATCGCCAATCCCGAAGAGTTCACGGATTGGATCAGAGCGAGACGGGGATCGACCGACCTTGTCATAGAACGCACCAGGCCCGTGCCCCTCACGACGATGTACGCGTGGCGCGATCGCCACCGCGGCGGGTCCGTTGCGATGCTGCCCATGTTCGCCTCGGGGGGCCGTCCCAACGGGACGATCACGAAGATCACGCAATCCCACGGGAACAGGAGACGACGGCTGTCGACGCCTCGCCGGGTCGAGATCGTCGAGGAGCTCGAAACCGCCTCACTGCTGCCCGCCATCTACTTCGTGTTCTCACGGAAAGGCTGTGAGCAGACCGCAAAGGAGGTCGCCAACTCGACGCTCCGACTGACCACGGCCGAGGAGCGCAGGGAGATCCGTCGTATCGTGGAGGACCGTACCGCGCATGTGCCGCCGCACGATCTTGAGGTGCTCGGGTACGAGGGATGGTTGTCGGTGCTCGAACGGGGAGCAGCTGCGCATCACGCCGGTCTCGTGCCGGCGTTCAAAGAGGCTGTCGAGGAGCTCTTTCTCAGGGGTCTCGTCAAGCTCGTCGCGGCCACGGAGACACTTGCGGTCGGGATCAACATGCCGGCGCGCACAGTGGTTCTCGATTCGCTGTCCAAGTTCACGGGGGAGACCCACGAGCTCCTCCAGCCAAGTGATTTCACCCAGCTCACGGGGAGAGCGGGTCGGCGGGGCATTGACACGGAAGGAACGGCGGTCGTCCTGTACAGCCCGTATGTTCCCTTCGATCGGGCGACCGGGATCGCTGGCGCAGGGGCGAACACGCTGGCATCGTCCTTTGCACCGACGTACAACATGACCGTGAATCTGATCGCCCGGTATGACGAAGAGCGAGCGACATCGCTCCTCGCCGCCTCGTTCGCGAACTTCAGCACCCAGAGCCGCCGGGACAAACTCGTCCGGAACCTTGAGGACCGACGGCGAGACGTCAAAACGTTCACCGATGCCGCCGAGTGCGAGCGGGGCGACATCTGGGCGTTCTACGACGGTGGGGCTCGCACGAAGCCAGCGTCGTTCGACCGCAAGCTCCTGCAGCCCGGCGTGGTCCTCGCGTTCGCAGACGCCCGCTTCGTGCTGGGCAATCGATCGTGGGGCGGGGGTCATCCAAGGCTCGAGGTCGTCGACCCAGCTGGCAAGAAGACAAGCATCCGATCGACCGATCTCCCACGCTCGACGATGGTGCTTGGGTCGTTCAACCTCCCGACTCCGATCAGGATCTCGGACAGGCAGTACCGAGGCGAAGTCGCATCGATGCTGGAGCATTTCGTCCCGGACGACGCCCCGATG
>CAYTWC010000302.1:0-421 GCA_964441975.1 uncultured Acidimicrobiaceae bacterium
CCCCGACCGTCGTCAGATCCCGAACAAGAGCAGGCGGCGGAGAGCACCACGACGGTGGTTTCCTCGACCGAGAACAGTGATCCACCGGTTGACGATGGCTCAACGGACGGTGGCTCGTCGCCGATCGAAGCGGCGCCGCTCGACCGACAATCAGTCCCGGAATCCGCTTGGTCGCTCGATTCGTCGTCGGACGTGGCACCCCTGATCGACTCCACACCCGAGAACGTCACGGAATCTGCTGGTGCGCAGACCACAGGTGCGGTCGCTTCGGATGAGGTCTATGCGTTGGACCTGTACGACCTGATCGGGTACGTGTACTTCGACCCTGAGGCGATCCGCGGAGCGCAGGTCCAGATCGTCGGCTTCGCTGCCCCCGAGACGACCCTCGATGAGGGCTTCAGGCTCACGATCTACATGATGT
>CAYTWC010000302.1:431-2823 GCA_964441975.1 uncultured Acidimicrobiaceae bacterium
ATGCCTACCCACTGCAGGTCGCTCTCGTCGGAGCCCCATTCATCCCCGCGAACGACCAATGGGTGGTCGCCGAAGCAGTGTGGGACGGCGAGGTGATCGACGTCGACGAATTCGGCGAAGGTGTTCCGGTCCTCCGGGTGGTCGGTCTCGAGGAGATCGAGCCTCCGGCAGACCCCTACGGGACCTGACTCGTACCCGAGGAATCATCAGGCGACCGGACGCCCGTCAAGCCCCTCGGTTTGCGCACGTAGGATTGTTCCGTGCCCCGACGAACCGCTCTCCTTGGTGCGATCACTCTCGTTCTCGCGTCGTGCACCGGGTCGGGTGGCGATACCACCACGACCGCACCTCCGCTCGCGGATGACCTCATCACCGTCGCCACAACGGATGGGTCGATCGTCGTGTACACGAGCGACGGCGTCGAGGTGGCGAACTACGAGCCACCGGATGGGTCGGTATTTCGCCAGCCGACGTGGCTCGACGACGCAACGGTGGTGTACTCCGAAGCGTCAGACACCGGTGACCATTCGCTCATCGCGTCCGACACCTCCACCGGCGAAGGGATCTGGCAGGCGTCGATGGAGTCGTCGCCATTCTTCTTCGCGCCGGCACCGGGGGGTAGCGACTTCGTTACGACGTCCTTGCGGAACAACCCACAAGGAGGTCTCCTCGCAGAGCTGATCGATGCCGACGGCACCGTGACGTTCCTCGGTGATGAATCGCCGTTCTACACGAGCTGGTCCCCGGACGGGACCCTGCTTGCGATCAACAATCCGGGGGATCACCTCGACGTGTGGGAGGACGGTGAGATGTGGACGATCCTCGACCCGTCCGGGGGGTATCAGACTCCCGTGTGGCTGGACCTCGGTCTCGTCGTGGTGCGGGATGTCGGCGACGAGCGGTACCTGTCGATCTGGAACCTCGACGAGTTCGACTTCGAGAACGTCGCGCGGATCGAGGGATCGGCAGCGTTCGTCGGGAGCGGTCACCGCATCGCCATCAAGACGAATGGCGGGACGCCCGACGACGAACCCGGCGGCATCCAGGCGGGTCTCCGGGTCCAGGACGTGCCGTCCATCACACCCGGTCGGCTGGTGACCGTCGATCTCGAGACCGGTGCAATCGATACGGTCACGACCGAGCCGACAGCCATGTTCCAGTGGGACCCGACGGGCGAGCGACTTCTCTACGCCGAGGCGTCCCTCGAGGTCGGTCTGACATGGTCGATCTGGGATGACGGCGAACGCACCGAACTCGCCGGCTACCGCCCGAACCCGCAATGGATCGGTGAACTCATCCCGTTCTTCGACCAGTACGCACAGTCCGTCCAGTTCTGGTCGGCGTCGGGTGAGTTCGTTGCGTTTCCCGCACTCATCGACTTCCAACCGTCCGTGATCATCCACGACGTGGCAGCCGGCACCGAGACCACCATCGAGGACGCGACGTGGCTCTCGTGGGCTACGAATCGGTAGCTGTTCCCTACGACTGTTGTGCCGGTCCCAGGTCCCGTGAGCGGTCGGCTATGACACCGCGACTTTCCGTGCCGCCAGATGGTCGACGACGTGCTCTGCGTCGATAGGCATTCCAACCAAGGTCTCAGACCAAAGCGAGTGGAGGAAGAACAGGCCACAGAAGTAGAGGCCGGGTTGGGCACCCACGATCCCTCGATCGTGCAACGGGGCACCGTCGTCATCGAACACGGGGAGGTCGATCCAGTCGGAGAAGCCGTTGCGGAATCCGGTGCACCACACCACATTCGCCACATCGAGCACGGTTCCGTCGGCGAGCAGAGGGCGTCCGTTCGTCACACCGGTGACCCGGTCGACTCGGACGACTCCCGCCTCATCGAGATCTCTCGGCTTGACCCGGACCAACGGAGCAGTCGGGTGCGCCAGCATCTTTGGTCGCGCTTTGCGACCGATCGGTGTGCGTGTGTTCAGCATTCTGATCGCTGCGAACCGCACGAGTCGGACACCGATCGTTCGGCCGAATCCTCCTTCGATACGGAACGGGATGACACCGTTGGGGCTGCCAGACACATAAGTGGTGTGTGTCTGTGCGAGTTCCAGCCCGATGTCACCTCCGGAGTTCCCGAGCCCGACGACGAGCACCGGACCATCGGTGAGGTCGGACGGCCGCTTGTACCTGGCGGAGTGCACCTGCGTGATCGCAGGGTCGAGATCCGGTGCGAACTCGGGAACATGGGGGACCTGTGTGTCTGCCATCGCGACGATCACGTTCGCCGAACGGAGTGTGCGACCAGCCGCTTCTACGACGAACGAGTCCCCGTCCTTGGCGACTCGCGTCACACGGGTGTTCGACCGAATCGGAAGGTCGTTCGTCTCCGCGTATTGCTCGAGGTATTCCGCCACTGCGTCCTTGCCGATGTACT
>CAYTWC010000303.1:0-2821 GCA_964441975.1 uncultured Acidimicrobiaceae bacterium
GCTCAATAAATTCCTCGAACACGCCGCCAAATGGCATCCCGATGTCGAGGTCGTGCATGTTTGGGTCAAGGGGGGTTCGGTCGTCGGATTCGGGATTCTGTGGCCGGATTGGGAAGCATTCGACCTTGGGATCGAGCCGACTCTCAGTGAGAGCGAGGTTCGGGCCGTCGTGGGCGAGTTGATCGTCCTGGCCACTGATGCGGGTCGCGTCGAGACGGAGGTGTATGGCGGGGACGCACGCTTGGGACGAATCGTTGCTTCCTACGGTTTCACCAAGACCACCGAGCCGTTCGTGATCACATCGCAGGGCCTCAAGGGCGAGCGAGCGATCACTCTCAGCGGTTACACGATCCGCGGAGCGAGGCTGGAAGAAGCGGCATCCATCAGCGCGGCACATGTGAGTGCGTTCTCCAGCTCGTGGACCGCAGACTCCTACCGTGCGTACATGGAGACACCGCCGTACCGACCTGAGCACGAGATCGTGGCCGTCGCCCCCGACGGAACGATCGCGGGCTTCGCCGTCGTGTGGCTCGATCGGGTCAACTCGATCGGCTACTTCGAACCGGTCGGCACCCACAAGGATCATCAACGTCGGGGTGTCGGATCCGCCGTGCTCGCGGGAGGCATGAACCTGATGCTGCGCAACGGGATGACCCGCGCCAGCGTGATGCACGATGCCGACTCGCCGAACAACGCGGCGTTCTATCGATCGTGTGGTTTTCGTCGCATCGGCACCATCCACCGGTGGGTGCGCGAAACCACGATTCACCGTCAGGACGTACCGGCATGAGCGAACTGATCACTCTCGCCACTGCCGAACGGATGGATGCGTCAGACCCTCTCGCTTCGTACGCCGATCGGTTCTCTCTCCCTGACGGTCACGTCTATCTGGACGGGAACTCGCTCGGTGCAGCTCCCAAGGCCGCTCTCGAAGAGATGGATGCGGCGGTACGGGTCGAGTGGGCGGATCAGCTCATCGCAAGTTGGAGTGCAGCCGGGTGGTGGGACCTCGGAGAATCCCTCGGTGATCAGGTCGCCCGACTGATCGGTACCGATCCGGGAACGACGGTGGTATGCGACACCACGACGATCAACATCTACAAGGCCCTCCACGCCGCCGTGGCACTCAGACCCGGTCGGACGAAGGTCGTGACCGAACGCACGGGGTTCCCGACGGATACATATGCGGCCGAGGGGGTCGTGTCGACCCTCGACGGCGTGTCGCTTGAGCTCGTTGATGTCGACGACCCTGACTTCACAGATGGCCTCGACGATTCGGTGGCGGCAGTCCTGATCAACCACATCGACTACCGAACAGCCCGACTGCGGGACATGGCAGCCTTGACCGAGGCTGTCCACTCGGTCGGGGCCGTCGTCGTGTGGGATCTCTGCCACAGCGTTGGCGTCTACCCAGTGGACCTGACGCGCTGCGACGTCGACTTCGCCGTCGGGTGCACATACAAATTTCTCAACGGTGGACCTGGTGCACCAGCATTCATCTCTGTCGCACCCAGGCACCTCGAGATGGCGTCGAGCCCGTTGCAGGGCTGGTGGGGTCACACTGACCCGTTCGCGATGGAAGAGACATACCGGGCGCACCCCGGTATCCGTCGTTTCATGGTCGGAACCCAACCGATCCTGTCGATGCGAGCGATACAAGCCAGTCTCGACATGTACGCGGACGTCGACCTGCATGCCGTGCGGGCCAAGAGCACATCACTGACGGAGTTGTTCATTGCGCTGGTCGACCAGGAATGTGGGGACCATGGCCTCGAGGTCTTGTCACCACGCGACAAACACGAGCGCGGGGCGCAGGTGTCGCTGTGGTGTACCGACGGGATGGCGATCATGTCGGCCATGGCTGCGGCCGGTGTCCATGGCGGATTCCGGAACCCCGGCGTGATGCGCTTCGGATTCGCGCCGCTCTACATCTCTCACGGCGATGTGTTCGAAGCCGTCCAGCGCCTCAAGCACATCCTCGACACCGAGGAGTGGCGGAAGCCCGAGTTCCAGGCCGAAGCGATCAGCTGAGCAAGGGTCATTTACGGGGCTACCCCGGATGGTCCGTGGGCGCGACTCCGATCCGGCGTATGCTCGCCGTCCTGGTGGGAGGGATGAGTAGATCGTGGCGAGAGCGAGTCGTCGGGTGATCGCCCCACAGTTCGGCGGTGTGTGGACGCAGTCTTTCGTCGTCGCGACGGCGATCGGAGCTCTTTGGATGGTGGCGACACCATTGTTCGGCGTTCCGGATGAGCCAGCACACATCGTGAGGGCTGTTTCGGTAGCCAAAGGTCAGATCCTGGGTAGCGAGCCGTCCGAAGGTGAATTCGCCGCAGCCAGCCCCTACGTACGAGGAATCATCCGGACCGTCGAGGTACCGGCGATTCTTGATCTCGACGAATCGACGACGTACGAACCTCCCTGCTACGCCTTCGAGCCGACTCGCCATGCGGGATGTCTCATGTATGGCAGCGACACGGGATCGGTGGCTTCGGTGCCGACGACCGCGGGTACGCATCCACCAGGGTGGTATGCGTTCATCGGGATTCCGGGCCTGCTCTCAGTCGATGCACCGGGCATCTTCGCGATGCGGTTCGTGAACGTACTGATGACGGCAGCGTTCGTCGCCTGCGCGGCGTTTGCCGTGTCGAGGTCCCAATCGCCTTTCGGTGGCATCGGACTCGCGTTCGCGGTGACGCCGATGGTGTTCTTCCTCGGGGGAGGCGTCAATAGCAGCGGACCGGAAGCCGCCGCGGCGATTGCTCTGTGGGCGGGCCTCGCAGTACTGCTGCAGACAATCCGAACACCGAGACACGTGCTG
>CAYTWC010000304.1:0-1760 GCA_964441975.1 uncultured Acidimicrobiaceae bacterium
GGTCGTTCGTCGACGGTTCGAGGGGTGCACGCTGTTGCCCGGACTGATCGACTGTCACGCCCACCTCAGCGAGTGGATGATGCCCGGCTTCCTCGCCGCCGGCGTTACGACCGTGCGCGACACGGGCAACGACCTCGACTTCATCATCGACCTGAAGGCCGATAGCGAGGCAGACACCACATCGGGCCCATCCGTTGCGATCTGCGGACCTTTGATCGACGGACCCGAAGCACACTGGCCCCGGATCGGTCGATCGCACCAAGCGCCTGAGGACGTGCGCGCATCGATCGACTCCCTACACCAGCGTGGAGTCGACGCGATCAAGTTGTACGTGAACATCGATCACGACTTGATGGGGGCAGCGATGGAGTCAGCGACCCAGGTCGGTCTTCCGGTGCTCGCCCATCTCGGTGTCGTGGATGCGGTTGACGCAGTTGGCCTCGGGGTGCGGGAGATCCAGCACCTGTCGGGCTGTGTGCATCACGTCACGGGCGCAGACGATTCGGTGAGTGATCCCGCGGACGTTGAGCATCTGATCGATCTGTTCCGGTCCTCGGGGGTTGTGAACTGTCCAACAGTCGTAGTGTGGGACCGAATCGCACGAGTGAACGAAAATGCATTCCGGCACGACGAGAGACTCGCATGGGTGCATCCGATCGTCCGGCAGGCTTGGGATGGGTTCGCCCACCGGAACGATCCACCGGAGTCCCGCTTGTCACGTCAGGCGAGCGTCGCCGCGATGAAGGGACTGATCGGGGCGCTCGCAGCAGCGGGATGTGTGATAACAGCCGGTTCGGACGCACCGTGGCCGTTCCTCGCTCCCGGCTTCAGCTTGCACGACGAACTCGCCCAGTTGGTGGACGCTGGGCTGACGAACCATCAAGCGTTGGTTGCGGCGACGTCCGCGGCGGCCGACGTGCTGCGGCGCGGAAACCGCATAGGCCGGCTGTCACAGGGGTTGGATGCGGACCTCTTGGTGGTCGAAGGGGACCCGACAGTCGAGATTGCCGACATCGGACGAGTGCACACGGTCATGCGACGTGGCGTAACGATCGAAATGGACCACTTAAGGGACAGAAGGGACCGCGCTTTCGCGGACAACGCCCTCGATCCGATGTTGCATTTCATGATCGACGTCGACACTCGCCGCGCCTGAGCCAATCGTTTCCGGTCAGCGATAATCGGTGGGGCGATGGAACCCTGGCATTCGGCGCTCGATGCCGTCGACCGCGCGGACGACCATTGCTGTCGTCCCTTTATCGCCCGGGTACCCACCCTTGACTTCGACGTCGAGATCGAACTCTCCCCTGACAGCGATCGAATCACCGGGACTCTCCGCACCCCAGGACATCTCCAAATCCATCACCACGCGGCGACCAGCGTCGGCCTGCAGTGTCAGGAGTTGGTGCTGTCCGAGGACCTCGCCCTGACCGTCCAGCACCGGCTCGAGGGTCGA
Source organism: uncultured Acidimicrobiaceae bacterium (assembly GCA_964441975.1). GTDB lineage: Bacteria > Actinomycetota > Acidimicrobiia > Spongiisociales > UBA5794 > UBA5794. Next base: position 1,457 of record CAYTWC010000304.1, read on the forward strand.
GGTGAGATCCTGCTCGCGCCATCCGAGTGCGTCAGCGATAAGACGGGCGCTCTCGGGAAGGCCCATATGCCCTAGTCTCCCGGCTGCTGCAAGCGCCCGGAACTCGACCTCAGTAAGCCCGCGTCCGGTTTTCGCTACGAGGGGTCCCCGCCTGGTACGCGTGTCCAGCCGCCGAGTGACCGACACCTCGCGTACGTTCCGACCGGCCAAGGCGACGACGGACGCGAGACGGTCCATCACGAAACCAGGATTCGCTCCCGTCACGACGACTGAGACGTCGTTGGCCGTTGCGGCCGTCGTGAGT
>CAYTWC010000304.1:1770-2812 GCA_964441975.1 uncultured Acidimicrobiaceae bacterium
GGGCGATGTCCGTATCAGGGAAGGCGAGACCTTCGCAGGTCGTGACCACATGGCAACCGTTCTCGAGGAGGCTCAGCACCGTCGGTGCCGTCGCGACGGCGTTCGAGCTGAAAGCCACGATGGCAACATCCGCGACCTTGCCGACGCGGATCGGTAGCGAGGCGAAGCCAGGACAGTCGAGGAGGTCTTGGGCACTCTCGCGCGCCTCGGGGTCGGGATCGACCACTCCGACAACCGTGGCGACGCCGTCATCGACCGCCGCCGACGAGGCCGAAAGCCCGATCGGCCCGGCCCCGACCAGGAGCAATGTTCGTCCTCGTTCACGCCCGTCCGGTGCTTCCATGTCATGTCCTTCGTGTCAGTGGGAGTGTGCCGAGTACCAGTGAGCATGCCTCGAAACCCTTGGTGCTACTGCATGGCAACGTTTTCAGCAATTGAGTGTATAGTCGCTCTTACCGAGAATAAACGTTGGGAGACCAGATGCCACGAATGCGCATGAATCAGGCGATCGGCGAGGCCATCGCTGACGAAATGCGACGGGATGAGTCCATTATCGTCTTCGGCGAGGACGTCGCGCAAGCCGGCGGCGTGTTCAAGACCACCGACGGTCTGTGGGAAGAGTTCGGACCGATGCGCGTCCGCGACACCCCCATTTCGGAGATGGGCTTCCTGGGCGCAGCGGTGGGTGCAGCATCGACAGGACTGCGTCCGGTGGCCGAGATCATGTTTATCGAGTTCCTCGGGGTCGCGCTTGACATGGTCGCGACCGAAGCCGCGAAGATGCGATACCTGTCCGGTGGGCAGCTCCATTGTCCACTCACCGTCAGGGCATCGGTGGGTGCCGGTCTCGGGTTCGGTCTGCAGCACTCGCAGACACTTGAGACGTGGCTATACGCGACACCGGGCATCACTTTGGCTGTCGCATCGAGCCCGCAGAACGCATACGGACTCTTGCGCTCAGCGATCCAGCACGAGGACCCAGTAGTTGTGCTCGAGCCGCGCGTTCTGTACGCACGTCGTGGCGACGTGACGACGGGCGATG
>CAYTWC010000305.1:0-2804 GCA_964441975.1 uncultured Acidimicrobiaceae bacterium
ATGCAGATACGTTCCGCCCAGCGGCCGTGCTCGAGACCGAATCCGGCTCGCTCGCGATGATTGAAGGGTCGGTGTCCGATGTCGCGGCGCTGGTGGAATCCGTTGCGGTTGCAGCCGAGCCGAAGAACGCCCCCGAGGCACTGGAAACGCAATGCGTCATCTCGGTGCGTGTACGGCCAAGCGATCTCGGGGCGACCCTCGAATCGGTGAAAGGGCTCAAACCTGATCGATTCATCGCACAGCACGGTGTGGGTGTCATCGATGTCGGTTTGTCGACCGCTGACCCCACAGCTGTCGGGGATCTCCGCACCGAAGTCGAGGGCATCGGCGGGTCCGTCGTCGTCGTCCGACCCGGCGACTCCCTCGCCGGGCTCGATCCATGGGGGACCCCACCGACGACGATTGCGATCCAGCGTCGCTTGAAAGAGCTGTTCGATCCGAGCCGGGTGTGCAATCCGGGAATTCTGCCAGGGGGAATCTGATGCCGTGGGTCACCAACCATTCGCCGCAGTCCGACGCACTGGAGTCCTGCGTCACCTGTGGGTTGTGTCTACCGGTGTGTCCGACGTTCCGGATCACGGGCGATGAAACTGCGTCGCCGCGTGGTCGGCTTGCCGCGATGTCGGTGATCGACGTCACCGGGGCAGAAGTCGACGAACGTTTCGGCGACATGATGTCACTGTGCCTCCAGTGTCGGGCGTGCGAGACGGCCTGCCCATCACTCGTCCCCTTCGGTGAGGCCATGGAGGGCGCGAGAGCCGAGATCCAGGCCCAGGTGCCAGAGCGCGGTTCGTCCATCCGACGGTTTGCTCTCGTCACCGTGCTCCAGTCGCGGTTCATGCTCAAACTCGCGTCCATCGGCGCGGCGGTGCTCCAGCGCCTCCGGTTACTCACGAAGATCCCTGTTCTGGGGAAACAGGCCAAGAGCCTTCGGAGAATCCCTCTCCCGGTCCAGTCGGCCGCCGGTGGTGAGTGGGGTGAGGAAGGGAACCCCGTTGCGGTCCTCCTGGCCGGATGTGTTGCGGACGTGTGGTTCTCGCCGGTCCACGCGGCGACGATCAAGGTGCTCGTTGCGGCCGGGTACCGCGTCGAAGCGCCGAAGGCGCAGACGTGCTGTGGTGCGCTTGCGTCGCACAGCGGATTCGCAGACGAAGCCGAGAAGATGGCCGAGACGAACATCGCCGTTTTCAGCGACGCCGACGTCGTTGTGACCGACGTTGCAGGCTGCGGTGCCCATCTGAAGGCGTACGGGCGCTTCGGACCCGAGGGTGCTTCGATCGCGGAGAAGGTGAAGGACATCGACGAAGTGATTGCAGCCGCGATCGAAGACGGGCGTCTGCCGAGGAGGCCAGCGAACGGCACGCACGTGGCCATCCAGGACCCATGCCATCTCGAGCATGGTCAACAAGCGAACCGTGTCGTCGATACCGTTGTTGCCGCTGCCGGTTTCACACCTGTACCCGTCGATCGGGGTGGTCTGTGCTGCGGCGCGGCCGGCGTCTACCAGCTCGAGCATCCTGACATGTCAGCTGAGTTGGGTGGTCGGAAAGCAGAGAGCATCCGGGCGGCTGGTATCGGAATCGTCGTGTCGGCGAACGCAGGATGTGAGATGCAGCTGCGTCGGTATCTCGACGAGGGTTACCAGGTCAAGCACCCCGTTGAGCTGTACGCAGAGTCCCTCTGATTCGATTCGGGGATCGACTCCTAGAGCGCCATCGTCCAGATGCCGCAGGGCTCGATCACACACCCCGTGTGCTCGAATGCTGACACAAGCCACGGGAGATCTGCGATCCATGCCCTGAAATCGGTTGCGCCGTGGCTCGTCGCGAGATCGACGAGGGATCGAGCGACATCGGGCGCATCGGCGGCAGTCGCCGCGATCAGCTCGACGTTGAACTCGCCGTCGTCATGTTCGTTCGTGATTGCCCATGCCCCGCCGATGTCCCACAGTCGGGACTCCATCGCTGCCTTGAATGTGTCCTCGGTCCGAAGACGGTGGAACGACCAATCACGGGCCAGGAGGCCCCGCAGGGCACGCCCGGGCTCGCTCGATGACCACAGGGCGGTGACCATCTCGGCATCAGACGACTTCACCGGTCGTGCGACCAGGTTCGACTTCCTGCGTGTCCCTCCGTTGGTCGACGGCGTCGGTGAGCCGGCACCGAGGGTTCGGTGGCAGCGATGGATTGTCGTCGTGCGGCGGAACGGTGTCTTGGTGATGTGTCGTATCGAGGACTCGTTGTGGTCTTCGATCATGAGCCTGGCAACGATGGCGCCGTGGTCCCGTGCCCAATCGGTCAGCGCGGTAGCCATTTCGCCTGCCAGCCCGCGGCCGCGGTGGTCGGGATGCACACGAGCAGCGTGGATCCACGCCTCATCGGGGGTCAGGAGCGTGCATCGTCCCATCGCGATCGGGGTATCGGTCGCATCGACGGCGACGAGAACGCCACCGGCCGGATCGTGGATCCAGCCGGCGATCATGTCGGGAACGTAGTCGCCCCATTCGAAAGTACCGGTCGTGAATCGCTGGATCGCTGCGATGTCGCCCTGTCTACCGTGTCGGATCTCCGCCATGCCGCCAGCCTAGGAATCACACAGGTCCACGATTCGATGTGGGTCGGTCTAGTACCCCGCGAGGTCTCTTGCGCGCTCGATGATCCCTTCGACCGTCGGCATCACTTGTGATTCCAGCGCCTGTGCGAACGGGAAGGCAGGGACCTCGGGGGATGCATAGTGGCGGACAGGAGCGTCGAGCCATTCGAACGACTTCTCGGCGATCTGGGCGGCGACCTCCGCACCGAATC
>CAYTWC010000306.1:0-2802 GCA_964441975.1 uncultured Acidimicrobiaceae bacterium
CGGACGATTGGCAGCATCGATTCGCGCTGTTTCCGGCTGGAGGCCGATCGGGTCGAGCCAGCGCTGCCACCAAAGCCCATCGGGATCGTCGGGGGCGTTGCGGTCGTGGTTGCCCCCGAGGCTGTAGATCTGCTCGCGGTCGTGGTCGATGAGCGAACTCGAGAACTGCGCGACGATTGCCTCACCTTCCTCGTCCTCAGGCGGTTTCTGACCGCCGGACATGTCGCCGAGGTCGAGCGCCAGATCCCAGTGAAACGGCTCTCCGCCCGATTCCCCACCACGTTCGGAGTGGTTGATCGCATCGGCGAGCGACGTGCGACCGTGATCGAGGTCGGTCCCGACGTGGGCATCCGAAAAGGTCCAGATGTCAATCTTGTCGCCGCTCATCTCGACCCACCGTCCCGATTTGAAGATCGTGTGCGTCGACTTTCGGCGTGCCCGACTCCATCCGGGCCGCGGTCAGTGCCTCCGCATAACGTTCGAGTATGTCATCATGCGGACAGCAGGTCAAAAGCGGATTTCCGGGCAAGGTTGCTTCGGACGCTCTATGCTCGAATCCGCAATGCGAAACGAAACACCTGCCGCCACCTCCGACATCCCCGATACCGACGACCGATCAGGCGAGGTCGGTGTTCTGAACAAGAGTCTCGACCTCATCGAGGCGATGGCCCGCAACGAAGCCATGACCGTTGCCGATCTATCGGCCGAATCGGGAGTGAACAAGGCTGCGGCGTATCGCATCCTCAACACGCTCGAACGACGTGGCTATGTCGTTCGGGGACCCGACGAGGTGCGGCGCTACATGGTCGGTCCGGCATTGCGGAGCCTGGCGCAGGAGTCCAACTCGCCCGGCGATCTCCTCGTGCTGGCTCGCCCATGCATGCGCAAGCTCTGGGAGGAATTCGACGAGACGGTCAACCTCGGAATGATGAGCAACAACCAGGTGCTGTATCTCGACATCCTCGAATCCGAGCAGGGTCTCCGTACGACGGTCTCGGTCGGGACCCACGACGACCTTCACTCGACTGCTCTCGGCAAAGCCATGCTTGCGACACTCCCGACTTCGCAGGCCAAAGCGTTGCTTGCTGCGAAGCCCATGGAGTCCAAGACGCCCCATACGATCACGTCGATTCCAGAGCTTCTCCGCGATCTCGACATCATCCGCGAACGGGGGTACGCCCTCGACGACGAGGAGAACGAACCGGGCGCACGGTGCATCGCTGCGGCCATCCGCGATCCCAGCGGTCGGGTGCTCGGCGCCCACAGCGTGTCGGGGCCGACCTGGCGGATCAATGACCGCATGGTCGACCGGATCGGCAACCGGCTCAACGAATTGAGCAAGGAGATCAGCGCCCAGCTCAGCTGAGCATCGGTTTCGCGCCGTTGCAAATGACCTCAATCGATTTCGTTTATCATCAACGGAATGAAACTTGCAACCGTTCTCAATCCGCTTTCCGATCACAACCTCACCCTGGCCGCCCAGACCGGGGTCGACGAGATCGTCGTCCGAGGTCCACGCAAAGATGGCGATCCATCGATCGCCGAGATGCAGACGCTCGTGGAGTCGTACGGCCTGAAGGTCGGTGTCGTCGAGGGTGGGCTCCCGATCGACAGGATCAAACTCGGTCAGGACGACGACGGGTCCCAACTCGAGGACATGAAGAGCCTCGTTCGGCTGCTGGGAGAGCTCGGCATTCCGATCATCTGTTACAACTTCATGGCCGGTACCGATTGGATCCGAACGAGCGTCGACACGAAAGAGCGCGGCGGTGCCCTTGTCACGGCTTTCGACATCGATGAACTCTCGCAGGCACGCATCCCGGGCCATGATGCCTACGGAGCCGACGGCCTCGAGGGCGGTATGTCCGCGAGCAAGCTCTGGGACAACCTCGAACGGTTTCTCACGCAGATCGTCCCGGTCGCAGAGGATGCAGGTGTCACCATGGCGATGCACCCCGACGATCCGCCGGTCCAGTCGCTGCTCGGCAATGACCGGATCATGAACAACGTCGATGGCTTCCTTCGCCTCGTCGATCTCGTCCCGAGTCGATCCAACGCCATTGCCCTGTGCCAGGGGACCTTCTCAGAGATGGGTGTCGACATCCCGTCGACGATCCGCACGCTCGGATCACACATTGCCTATGTCCATTTCCGGGACGTTCGTGGCACTCCCGAACGGTTCGTCGAAACCTGGCAGGACAACGGTCAGACCGACATGGTCGAAGCGATGCGAGCGTATCGCGAAGTCGGATTCGACGGTCCGATGCGACCGGATCACGTTCCGATCCTCGCTGGCGAAGAAGGAACACCCGGCTACACGATGATGGGTCGCCTCTACGCGTACGGATACATCCGAGCACTCATGCAAGCCACCGAGTGACGAGCTTCGGACGCGTGGTCCTTCAGTCCGTCGGGCGGACGGCCACCACGTCGACCTCGAAGTGCAGCGCTTCGGACAAGCAATTCGACAACGTTGTGCGTGCCGGCAGCGGCTCGCTGAAGAACTCGCGGTACACCTCGTTGTAGGTGGGACCGTTTGCCGGATCCCGGATGTAGCTTGTCACCCGGATCACATCTTCAAGCGTGAGACCCGCATCGGCGAGAACCCGCCGCACGTTGTCGAACGACCGACGCATCTCTTCCTCGAAGGTTCCGGGGATGATCTTCCCGGTCTCGTCGACGGACGCCTGACCCGAGACGAATATGAACCCATTCGCCTCGACGGCCGGGCTGAACGGCAGGTGGCTTCGAACTTCTGCGTCGATCGGCTTCCAACCTCGCATTGACTCTCCTTAGGACTTG
>CAYTWC010000307.1:0-547 GCA_964441975.1 uncultured Acidimicrobiaceae bacterium
CCTACCACGTGACCGTATCGGCCCCGAGGGAGGGAGCTCCGAAGGCAACGGTCAACGTCGAACCCGGTCTCAACCATCTCGACGGCCTCGAGGCATTGGCGTACTCGCGCTGGCGCATCGGATCGTCGGACTACCACCGGATGCGCAGGCAGCGTTGCCTCGTGCGGGCGGCCGTCGCCCAGACCGACAAGCTCGAACTGATCCGTGCCTTTCCGACACTCCTCGATGTGATGCAGAACTCGGTGACCACCGACATCCCCATCGACTCACTCCCCGACCTCGTTTGGGCGGCTGGTCAAATCGACCTCGACAAGATCGCGACCGTCGGGTTCGTGCCCCCGACCTACAACTCGGGACGGACACCGGCGCACTACCCGATACCGAACGTGAGCCGGATCCAGGCAAAGGTACGACAAGTGCTCGAGGACGGCGTCGACGCCCAGTCGCGGTCCGGCGAAAGCGAGTGCGCGTAGACCGCGAGCCCGTCCCACCCGCAACGTAGCAGTCGCGCCGCTGCCGCCCACCCAGATTGCCGCGCCTTCCGCGC
>CAYTWC010000307.1:557-2798 GCA_964441975.1 uncultured Acidimicrobiaceae bacterium
CCTCCCTCAAGGGAGGGCACGTTGGAAACGGACGCGTCTACTACTTGTGCGCCTCCCTCAAGGGAATGCACGTAGAACCAAGCACCCCCGCCAAGCACGTGCCCTCCCTTCAGGGAGGGCGGGCGAGACAGGCGAATCGGGAGATTCGCCGCCCGAGCCGGGTGGGGCCGCGAGCCTGCGAGCCTGGAGGAGCTGGATAGCCGAGCCTTCGGCTCGGAGTACACAGTACGCAGTACTCGGTACACAGGTTTGGTCAACCCACCCGCATCGTCGCTACCGCTCCTCTGCCGCCCTCCCTCAAGGGAGGGCACGTTCGTAGGCGAGGGAGAGCACTGCAGCACCAGCCGAGAACGAGATGGTGGGGTCCCTGTAGCGGGAACCCCACCATCAAGCGGATGCGGATCAGTGTCTATGTGGCTGGGACAACGATCACCGTTCCTTGCATCCACGGATGCGGCTGGCAGAAGTACGGGAACTCGCCAACCTCATCGAACGTGTACGACCAGGATTCGCCTTCGGCTAGGAACCCTGAGTCGAAGACTCCGTCCATCGTGCCGACGAGGTCTGCCACGGTTCCGGACGAAACGGTGTGCAGCGTGGCGTCATTGTTCGTCCAGGTCACCGTGGTCCCGACCTCGACGGTGATCTCGTTCGGGCTGTAGGCGTCCTCCGCGTTCGCGGGATCGAGCCAACCGTCCTTGGTGATGGAGATCGTCTCCCCGCCCGCAGGAGGTGCCTCTTCGCCACCTTCGCCGGCCTCGGCATCGGTCGCCGCCGAGTAGACCTCGGCGTTCTCGTCGCCCGATATCTCGATGATCCCGAGCGCGCCTTTGTAGAACGTTCGGGTCAACGCATGATCGACCAACAGCACGTTCATCGGCACCTGCCCGACGATCTCGACGATCGTTCCCCCTCCGGCAGGGACCAACGTCGTCTGGGAGCCTCTGATGATCGGGTTGCCCGGAGTCGTCGCTCCTTCGGGATAGACGGCGTCCCAGTGTGAGCCGATCGGGTGGAAACTTGATATCAGGTTGAGACCCTCGTTGACGAAGTAGATCCGTGCTCGTTCACCAACTCGCATCTTCAGCGAACCGTCGCCCTGGAGCGCACCGACCACCCCGTTGAACACGACGTAGTTCGGTTCCTCGTCGTACAGACCCTCCATGTCGATCTGGACGAGCCCGTCTGCGTCGGGCTCGGTCGTGTACCACTCGGACTGCATGACGGCCCACTCATGCGCGACCGTCGGCAGTGGGACCTCGGGATCCACGATGAACATGCCGTACATCCCGTGCATGATGTGGACGGGGACATCGCCGTACGCGCAGTGGTACATGAACGACCCTGCGTACAGCAGGCGGATCGAAATCGTCGCGGTCTCGCCCGGTGCAACGACGAGTCCGGCTGCGCCGCCGCCCTGTCCGGTAACCGCGTGGAAGTCGATGTTGTGCGGATGCGTGTTCCCCGCGAGGTTCGTCAAGCTGATCGTGACATAGTCCCCGACACGACCACGGAGGATCGGAGCGGGTGTGCCGCAAACGACATCCTCATCCCCCTCGATCCGATAACCCCACATGTCGATCTTGACGCCGTTCTCGGAGTCGATCTCACATACGTTCTCAAGCACTTCGAGCCGGACTTCATACTTCGCCTGATAATCACGCGTGATCGGCGTTCCGGCGTTCGGCGCATAGAACACGTGCTCCTCGTCGCTCGGTGCGTCGGCGAGTTCGGCGATCGGGGTGAGCTCAGGGGTCACGCTGACATCCGTCGAAACGGAGCCTCCCGCAAGTCCTCCCTCCGCTATGCCGAGATCGTCAACCGCGTTCTGCACGAGCAGGTCGGCGGTCGACTGATCCATCGACGGCCTCGTTGCCGTCACGGTCAAAGCGATGACGCCGATGAGCATCGCAAACGCAACACCGACGACAGCAATCGCCGTCCACACGCCGTGGACCGCGTGGGTGTGATCGGGTTTTGGCGGATATGGTTTCGGGTCACTCATTCGACTGCTCTCCTTTGTTCGGCTCGCCTCTTCCCAGCCGAGAGGCAAAGGCGAGCTACGTGCGGATGCATCCGACGGTCGACCATTCGGCCGCCGAGCACACCCGGTGTGACTTCCTTCATGTGAACCGCTATCGGGATAAATAATAAGTTCATTACTCAACAACTATACACCACGTCTGCGAAGAAGGGCACACAGTCTTCTGAGTCGTGGGACCCGCGTCGGGATGACGAGTC
>CAYTWC010000308.1:0-2795 GCA_964441975.1 uncultured Acidimicrobiaceae bacterium
AATCGACTTCGTCGAGAGATGAAGGCGTTGACGGCGGAAGGCCGCATCTCAGCCATCGTCCTGGCGATCATGCCACTCGGACTCTTTGCATTCATCTGGGCTACGAACCCTGAGTATGTCGAACCGCTCACGTCGTCAGCGTTGGGCATCGGACTACTCGTCGGGGGAGCCGTGTTCATACTCGTTGGCATCCTGTGGATGCAGAAGATTGTCAAGGTGGATGCCTGATGGAAGCTGTCAACGGTCTCATGTTCGTCGTCATCGCCGTGATGGTCTCCATCGCTGCGCTCACGATCTACGTCGGTAACGGAATCATCCGGTCACAACGTGATCGCTCGGGAGCCCGCCTTGCGAGCCTCAGCTCTCGAGAGGACAAGCTGCAGGTGGATTTCTCGCAGCGTGCGATCGCTCCGGTGATGACCAGCGTCGGCCGATTCGCCCTTCGTTTCACGCCAACCGGTTGGGTCGACCGAGCCCAACAGAAGCTGGTGTGGGCGGCCTGGGACCAGCGGATGGACGGCAACACATGGGCAGCGATCCGGATCATGTCCCTCGTTGCTGGCGTCGTCGCTTCATTCTTCATCATCCCGCTTGTGAGCGGAACGTTGCTCAAGCTCGCCGTTGGTGGACTCGTGGTCATCGTCGGTTTCTACGGGCCGGAAGCGATGTTGAGCCGGTCGATCGACGATCGACGGAAGAAGATGGAACGACAATTGCCGGACATCATCGACCTCCTCGTGATCTCGGTCGAGGCGGGCCTCGGTTTCGAGGCTGCCATGGGTCGAGTCGTACAGACGGTACCGGGTGACCTCGCAGAGGAATTCAAGCGGACGCTGTCAGAGACACGGGTCGGTGTCTCGCGCCACGAGGCCTTGCGCAACATGGCCGAACGAACCGACGTCGATGACCTCAACTCCTTCATCATGTCGCTGATCCAAGCAGACCAGTTCGGCGTGACGATCTCGCGGATGCTCAGGGTGCAGGCAGAGGAGATGCGGGTCCGCAGGAGACAGCGCATCCAGGAGAAGGCGTTCGCCGCACCGGTGAAGATGATCTTCCCGATGTTGTTCTGCATCTTCCCGTCGATCTTCATCGTGATTCTGGGGCCTGCAGCGATCAACATCCAGAACAACCTGCTCTGAGTTGACGACGCCCGCCGATAGGGACACGCGACCTCTGCTGTCGCGGCTCCGTATCGTCCATGCGTTGCCGGTCGTTCCGTTCTTTCTCGTGGGGATGACGGTCGCCGGCAATGTCAGCGACAACTCGTTCCTGTGGCACATCCGTGCTGGTGCTCTTCAACTCGCATCCGGCTCGGTCATCACGACGGATCCGTTTTCGTTCAGTCGCTTTCAGGAGGCGTGGCGCACGCAGTCATGGCTCGCAGAGCTCGGCTACGCCTATTTGGAGGGGTGGTTCGATGGCTTGGGTTGGTCGGTGTGGATGGTGTTCTTCGTCTCCGTGGCGATCATCGGTCTCATGGGCCTCGCCGTGTATCGCAGGACTCCGTCGCCGATCTCGACGGGATTGATCCTCGTCGCCGCGGTGTGGCTCGTGGCGCCATTCATGCAGCCACGCCCGGTGATCTTCTCGTTCGTGCTGCTCGCCGCCCTCGTCGTGGTTCTGCAGAATCGGGAACAGGCCCTTTGGCTCGTGGTCCCGATCATCTGGATCTGGGCGGGTGTGCATGGTTCGTGGGTCATCGGAGGGCTCCTCATCGTGCTCGAGTGGCTACGGACATGGGATCGCCGGCTCTTCATGGTGGGCATTGCGTCCCTCACCGCGAGCCTTGTCACTCCTCACGGGCTCGGAACCTGGCAGGTCGTGATGGACTTCCTCGGGTCCCGTGACGCGTTGGCACTCATGCAGGAGTGGAAAGTGCCCGACTTCGGGTCCCCTGCCCAGATGCCGTATGTCCTCGTGATCGCGGGCGTCATCGGAGCGGCGGTGCTCGGCAAGGTCAAACCGCGGGACCTCATCGTCATCCTTCCGATACTGTTCCTCGGGCTCACTGCCCGCCGAACGGTTGTCCCTGCGACGATCATCCTGTTGCCGTGGGCGGCAGCGGCAGTGCCCCCGATCTCCGTCGCCCGGACGAAATCTCGGATGATCCCGGTCGTGGCGGTCACCCTGATCGCGATTCTCGCGGTCGTTCCGATGCTGGTGATCGAGAATGGACGACTTCTCGCAGACCGGTTCCCGTCGGACGGTGCCCGTGAGGCGATGGCCGACCGGGTGACCTTCCAGGACACAGCCGCGGGTGGCTACCTGATCTACAAGGAGTACCCGGACCGCCTTGTCTGGATCGACGACCGAGCCGAGCTCTACGGCGTCGAGATGCTGACGGAATTCGCCGACGCGGTCGCCGGGAGATACGAAGACGTCTTCGACACCTACGGCTTCGAGGCGGCGGTGACCCAAGCTTCCTGGCCGCTCACACAGCGGCTGATCGAGGACGGTTGGACGACCGCATATGAGGACGAGTACTTCTTCGTTCTCATCAAGCCCGAGTAGGTGTCGGGCGACGTCCCGTTTTGCGATCGGATGCGCCATCGGATCCGATAGTCCCGGTGATGGCGTAGGAGAGTGCGAGGCGCACGAGAAAGGGCCCGGTCGAAACCGGGCCCTTCTTTGGTTCGAGTCGTTTGACTAGAGCGTGTCAGCGATGGACTGGAACTCAGTGCTGACGGATGTACCGACGAGCGTCACTGCCACGATTGCCACGATTGCGATCAAAGCCACGAGCAGGGCGTATTCCACCATGCTTGCGCCTTCTTCATCACGTCCGATGTGTG
>CAYTWC010000309.1:0-2770 GCA_964441975.1 uncultured Acidimicrobiaceae bacterium
CGCCGAGCTCCCGTCCGTAGGCTGTCAGCCATTCGATGTCGGCGGCTCCGCCGGCGACGACGATCTGACCCGGGGCATTGAGGTTCGCCACATAGAGGTGTCCACCGTCGGCACGACGCTTGGATGCGATGCTCTCGGCTGTCGCCTCATCGGCGCCGATGAGTGCCGCCATGCCGGAGTCGGACGCCTCGGCGCACGCCGCCATGGCACGACCGCGTTCAGCGACGAGGACAAGCCCGTCCGTGTACCCGAAAGCACCGGCCGCAGCGAGCGCCGAGTACTCGCCGAGAGAGTGACCGGCTGCAGCCGCGGGAGGGACGGGGACGACCTTGCGGAACTCGTCGTACAGGGCGAATGACGTTGCGAACAGCGCTGGCTGTGCATGCTGCGTTTCGGTGAGGACGTCCTGCGGTCCACTCCCTATGACCTCGTCAAGGTCCCATCCGAGGACATCAGACGCCGATGCGCCGAAGAGATCCGGCCGCGCCGAGCGGACATCCGCCCCCATGCCGACCGCTTGCGATCCCTGTCCGGGAAACAGAACTGCGTATGTCATGTGGTGGCTCCTCGCGGCTTGGGGGTCATGGACTCCCGACTCTTCTGACCCTGACTCTCCGTCGGACGTTTCACGGTGCGGTTCTGTGCATCACCGGTCACGTGACAGATACCGTCGGATGTTGCGCACCGCCTGTGCGATCCGCTGCTGATTCTCGACGAGCGCAAACCGGACATGCTCATCTCCCGACGGACCGAATCCGATGCCGGGACTCACCGCCACGGCGCCGCGATCGAGCAGGTCGAGCGCGAATTCCAGACTCCCCATGTGGGCGTGGGACTCGGGTATCTTCGCCCACACGAACATCGTCGCCTCGGGTGGGTCGACGTACCACCCTGCGGCTGCAAGCCCGTCGATCAGCGTGTCCCGTCTGGTCTTGTACTCATCGACTACTTCGCCGATGTAGGCATCGTGCTCGTTGAGTGCGATGATCGATGCGATCTGGATGGGTTGGAACGTGCCGTAGTCGAGATATGACTTGAGCTGCCCCAAGGCACCGACGATTTCTGCGTTGCCGACGACGAACCCGACACGCCAACCGGCCATGGAGTGCGATTTGGACAACGTATAGAGCTCAACGGCGACCTCTTTCGCGCCATCGACCTGCAAGAGCGACGGTGGTTGGTAGCCGTCGTAGGCGATGTCGGCGTAGGCAAAGTCATGGACGAGAGCCACATCGTTGCGGTGCGCGAAGTCGACGATGCGCTTGAAGAAGTCCAGATCGACCGTCACGGTCGTCGGGTTGTGAGGAAAGGACATGACGATCACTCGGGGTTTGGGCCACGAGGTGCGGAACGCTGCCGTGAGTCGCTCGAAGAAGTCGGCATCGGTACTGAGATGGACGCGGCGGACATCAGCACCCGCCAACACAGGCGCATAGATGTGGATCGGATACGACGGCTCCGGCACGAGGGCGACATCGCCGGGCTGGACCAATGTCCACATCAGGTGCGACAAGCCCTCCTTCGCCCCGATCGTGTTGATGACCTCGGTTTCAGGGTTGAGGGTCACTCCGAACGCCCGGTCGTACCGATCGGCAACCGCCTTGCGCAGGTTGGGGATGCCACGGGACGCCGAGTACCGGTGGTTCTTTCCTTGTGAAGCAGCCTCGACCAGCTTCTCCACCACGCCCGGCGGCGATGGGATGTCCGGGTTCCCGAACCCGAGATCGATCACATCCACCCCGGAACGGCGCGCCTCGAGCTTCCGTTGATTGACCTCGGCGAACACGTACGGAGGCAGGTTGTCGATGCGTCGGAATTCCATGATGCTTGACGATACGCCGGACAATCGGAGAAACGGGAATCGTTCCCTATCTCGGGAGGAACTTCCGCATGCTCTCGGGAAGGATGTCAGCTGCCCATGCAAACACCGACCGCACGAGGTCCAACGCGTCGATCGACCCGTCCCAATGCTCAAGCACGATCTCAGCGTCGACGCTGCGCATGAGGTGGTCGACTGCAAGAGATACGAGGATCACATCATCGATCTTGCCGAACCCGACGACGAAGTCCGGTACGAAATCGATGGGTGACAGGACGTAGGCGGCGACCGAAGCGACGAAGAGCTTGCGTCTGATCGGAACCCTCGGATCCCGCATGAGCCGAACGAGCAGCTTCACGAGGTTCGGGAGCAGGAGCAGGACCTCCGACACGATCTCGTTCCACGAACGGGGCGGGACCGGATCACGCAGATCCACGGCCTCGACGGGCCTGAGCGGCTGTTCATCGTACATGGAGCTCCTCCCTGGCAAGGATCGCTGCACCGACAGCCCCCGATGCCTGACCGAGGGCGGCGACCTGAATGGTAGGAGGCACTCGCAGTTTCCCGCCGTGTATCGAATCCGTGACCACGCGCCGGGCCGGACCGACAATGGACTCACCAACCGATCCAAGACCACCTCCGACGACGACGACCTCGGGGTCGAAGATCGCGATGAGGTCGGCGAGTCCTTGACCGAATGCCCTGCCGACCTCAGCGACGAGCGCACGGGCGGTCTCTTCTCCCGCATCAGCGATGCTGACGACTGACTCGCCGGAAATTGGCGTGTCCCCGAGTGCTCGTGCGAGCGACCCGTCCGGGTTGGCTGCAACAACTTCTCGTGCAAGTCGCATGAGCGCCGGACCGGACGCTTTGGTCTCCCAGCACCCACGCTTTCCGCAGTCGCACAGGAGTCCACCGGTCTCGATACGGACGTGACCCCACTCCCCTGCG
>CAYTWC010000310.1:0-2765 GCA_964441975.1 uncultured Acidimicrobiaceae bacterium
CGACGAGGAGATGTTCGACAGGTTCCCGTTCATCGTGGTGGTCGTCGACGAGCTCAACGACCTGATGATGGTCGCAGGCAAAGTCGTCGAGGACTCCATCGTCCGAATCGCCCAGATGGCGCGTGCAGTCGGTATCCATCTCGTGCTCGCGACCCAGCGTCCGTCGGTCAACGTGATCACCGGGGTCATCAAGGCCAATGTCCCGTCCCGGCTCGCCTTCTCGGTGGCATCGCAGACCGACTCGCGGGTGATCATCGATCAGGCAGGCGCCGACAAGCTCGTCGGCCTCGGCGACATGCTCGTGGTCACGTCCAGGGAGCCGAAGGCCGAACGCGTCCAGGGATCGTTCGTCTCCGAGGCAGAGGTGCACGCAGCGGTCGATTGGGTGAGGGAGCAGCGCGAGGCGCAGTACCGCGATCGTGAGGTTTTCGAACAGGCACAACAGGCGGCAGCCGAGGTGGAGGATTTCGATGGTGAGGATCCCGAGATGATGCGCGAGGCCATCGAGCTCGTCGTGCGTTCACAACTCGGCTCGACATCGATGCTGCAGAGGAAGCTGCGGATCGGGTTCGCCCGTGCAGGGCGCGTCATGGACATCCTCGAAGCAAAGGGTGTTGTCGGGCCATCCGTCGGGTCCAAAGCCAGGGCGGTATTGATCTCTGAGGATGAACTGGAGAGCGTTCTCGGCTAGGACCTCGCCAGTCCGAGCCACAGAGGAGCGTCGCGAAAGCGGCGCTCTTCGTCATTGTGGATCCACGTCCGTCGTTCGGCTCACAGAACCGGATCTGTTCGGTCAGTGTCGGCCGACCGCGCTTATTCGTCCGTGGTGCGGACACTTCAGAACCTGTGGATAAGTGCCGATAGTAGGGAATGACGAACGGGCGAAGTCGGACGATCTGGGCTGCCGCGGGTGCAGTCGGTGGCGCGCTCGTCTTCGTCGTACTCCTCGTGGTCCTCGCGAACGCGAACACCGCCCAACGGGTGTCGGCAAACGCCGAGACGCTCCACCGAACGAATGCGACGCTCGGGTCCGCGGCACTCGTGCGCGCAGCGGCGGGTCAGGTGGCTCTGGTCGAAGATCTTGTCGAGAACGGCTCGGCATCCGTCGACGTGCTCGATGCGGCGGAGTCCGAGCTGCAGATCGTCCTCGAAGCCTTCTCTGGTTTGGTGTCCGAAGGAGACACCGACATCCAACGGCTCGGTCTCGCTCTGGAGTCGGCCACGGTCGCACGTCCACTCGACATGACCGCTGTTGACGATGCGTTCGAACCCCTCAAAGCGGAGTTGTCCGACGCGATCGCCCGATCCGAATCGACCATCGCAACGAGCGAAGACTCGGCGCAACGTCTCTATGTCTTGCTCAGAGTGGCCGTGACCCTGATCATCCCGGTCGCCGTCGTTCTCTTCTATCGACGGCGGGCGGCCGCACAGGTTCGTTCCGCTCGAACCGAGATGAAACTCGCGATCGAGTCCGAACGCACGATCTCGAGAGCGAAGAGCGAGTTCGTTGCGGGACTGTCGCACGAGATGCGGACCCCGCTGACTGGCATCTACGGATTCACGGAACTCCTCCTGGACACGGTGGACGACGAGTCCGTCCTCGAGATGGTGCAAGCCATTCATAAGGAGTCGTCGGAACTCGCACGGATGGTGGACGATTTCATCGCGATGTCACGGCTCGACAGCGACAGCATGGCGATCGTTACGGAACCCGTCGACATCGTCGGCATTGCCCGCTCCACGGCAGATCAGTATCGGACCAGTGCGACAGGACCCGGCCAATCGATCGACGTCACCGGCGATGCCCCTCCTGCTCTCGCCGATTCCGGCAAGGTGCGACAAGTCCTGACAAACCTCGTGGCGAACGCCGTCCAGCACGGCGGGCACACCGTGCGGATAAGCCTCTCGGACGGACCGAATTCTGTGGTGTGTGAGGTCGTCGATGATGGTGGTGGTGTGCCACCGGACATGGAACACCGCCTGTTCAACCGCTACATCCACGACGGGGCGGAAGTCCTGACGCGCGGGAGTCAAGGCCTCGGCACCTGGATCGCAGCGGTCTTGGCCGAACGAATGGGCGGATCCCTCGAATACGCTCGACGTGATCGACAGACCGTCTTCACCTTGACGCTGCCATCGACCCAATCCGAGTCAGTCCCCGACCAGGTGGACCATGATTCGCTCGTGACGGCATGACTCGATTCGTCGTCCTCGCCGCAGCAACCATTTCCATGATGGCTGCGCTCGCAACCATGGCGATCGCCGCCGGACCTGTGATCGTCGGAGACGATTTCTCTTCGGGTGGCTACGCAGGCTCGAAGTCCTCTTCGGGAGGCGCGTGGCAATCCGCCTGGTCAGAAGTGGGAGAGTCGGACGGTCCCTCGGCAGGTAACGTCCAGGTCGACACGCTCCAGGGCTGCAACGGCTCATGTCTGGTCGTGAACGGCGGGCTCTTCTTCGATTCAGCGGGAGCGCAGCGTACGGCGGAAGTTCCCGGTGTCCATTCCGTGTCAGTCGCGTACAAGCTCTCATTCCGAGGTCTGGCCGTCGCCTCAGTGAGAGTCGAGGTGAATGTAGACGAGTCTGGATGGGAGACAATCGCCACGCGTGGCTCCTCAGGATCGTTCAGTCATACGATCGAAAGTTCCGCGCGCACGATCGGAATCCGCTTTGTGGCAAGCGGGTTGACCGTCGGTGGATCGATCGGCATCGACGATGTGTCGCTCACATTTGTGCCCGGTGAGGGAGGGACCACAACGACGACC
>CAYTWC010000311.1:0-2761 GCA_964441975.1 uncultured Acidimicrobiaceae bacterium
GTGCCGGAGGCGTTTCCCGAACTCAACTCCGGCGTTCTGCTGCTGCGGCGGGAGCAAGCACATCGTTGCGGAACACCACGGGCTCGGCTCCGAGTTCACCGATGTACTGCGCAAGGTTGTACGTGAACGAGTCGTAGTTGTCGAGGACGAGGACCTTCACGAGATCGTTCCTCCGGAATCAAGCAGTGTCGTACCCATCCAGTCGTAGATGAAGAACAACGCGACCAAAGCGACGACGATGATGACGATCGCCAGAAGGACCCGCACAAACAGAGGGCCGGGGAGCCGGTTGAACAGTCGCTTCATACGCCGAAGATAGCCTCGTAGTTCGGCCCATCGACGAGCTCGGCGAACACCACCATCCGCTCACGCGACGAGAACTTCGGGTGGCAGGTGGTGAGTGTCAGCCACGCCCCTTCACGCGGCTCGGTGACCCAGACGTCCCGCGGCGAGACGATCAAGGTCTCGGAAACGGCGTACGTGTGGACACCGAGTGCCGTCTCGACCTCGATCAGGTCACCGGGGGTGAGTGTGTCGAGCTCGTGGAACGGTGCGCCATAGGTCGTGCGGTGCCCCGAGATCACGGCATTGCCGGGTTGGCCAGGGAGGGGGGTCAGCGGCATGTGCCCGGCACCGTTGCGCAGGTTCTTGACGGATGTTCCCTCGACCACGGTCCATCCGTCCTTGAGACGGTCGATCGTCGGTATGCGGATGATCGCAAACGGCGTCGACACCTCCGGTGCACTCTCGACGAGCAAGGTCGGGGGTGGCGTCTCCGGATCCTCGACCGGGTCGTCGGGTTGCGGATCGCCGGGTTCGGGTACCGGTTCGTAGGGGACCTCGGATATCTCTGCGGTCCCGAAGTAGGTCTGTGCTTCCTGTGCGAGACCCTCGTTCGCCTGCTGGGCGAAGTAGGTCGTCACGAACAACTGGTGGGCGACGAAACCGAGAAGGAAGAGGCCGACACCGATACTCGTCCAACCGATGCCGCGCACGATCCTGACGAGGCGCGACTCACGGTTCGCGGTCGACTGCGACGGTGTCCGCTTTGTCCTGGTCCCGGTCATGGCGTTGAGGGTACCGCGGGACCCATGAACAGCAGGAGTTCACGCCGGACGGCTGACACGCCCAGTTTCGAGGAACTCGCACGCGAGGTGTGTACCCTGTCGGCATGCCAGTATCGAAGGGCCGCAAGAAGGCCAACAAACGACCAACACCGCCGTCACACAAGCCGACCGCTGTGTCGACGAAGGGTCCATCGCCAACGTGGTACGTCGCAACGATGTTCGGTCTCATGACCGTTGGCGTACTCGTGATCATCGCCAACTACATCGGGCTGCTTCCCGGTGGGACGTCCAACACCTACCTGCTCATCGGCCTCGCCGGCATCGGCACCGGGTTCGCGATGACAATGAACTACCGCTGACCTTCGGTCAGAACCAAGAACCAAGTCACAAGAGCCAAGCTGTTGTGACGTACTTGCTCTCTTGCTTCCTGCTTCTTGGTTCTTGAGCGGTCGCTAGACCGCTCGCACCATGTCTTCGCGACAGTGGCGGGGGGCGTCGATCTCTTCTCCGACCTGCGCTTCGGTGACCGTGAGCGATAGACCACAGACCGTACAGAGGTAGGGCACGTCGACCTCCTCGACCTGATCCATGTCGGGTTCCGGCGGAGGTCCGGCCATGATGAATCGGATGGTCCACACGGTCAGTGCGACGATCGACAATCCGATGAGTGTGGCGATGAGGACCGTCATGCAAGCGACTCGATGATCGTGCCGTTTGCGAGCCCTCCCCCTTCGCACATCGTCTGGAGCCCGTACCGGCCACCGGACCGTTCGAGTTCGTTCACGAGGGTCGTCATCAGCCGGGCGCCGGATGCGCCGAGCGGGTGCCCGAGGGCGATCGCGCCACCGTTGACATTGACCTTGTCCCAGTCGGCGCCGGTCTCGCGCAACCACGCGCCAATGACAGCGGCGAACGCCTCGTTGACTTCGTAGAGATCGATGTCGTCGTGGGTGAGACCCGCTTTCGCGAGAACCTTCTCTGTCGCAGGAATCGGTCCGGTAAGCATCGAGACCGGGTCGGTGCCAGCCAAGGAGAACGACACGAAACGGGCACGGGGCGTGAGGCCGAACTCTCTCGCCTTCTCCATCGATGTGATGAGGATGGCAGCGGAGCCGTCGGTTATCTGTGACGAGTTCCCCGCTGTCACGACACCGTCGTCCTTGAAGGCGGGCCTGAGATTGGACAGCGATTCGACGGTCGTTCCGTGACGCAGTCCTTCATCCCGCTCGAGGGACTCGACGATGCCGTCGACCTTCACCTCGATTGGGATGATCTCGTTCTCGAATCGTCCCTCGTCGGTCGCCCGGATGGCACGGTTCTGACTGTCGGCTCCGTACCCATCGAGCTCTTCGCGGGGAATGCCCCATTGCTCGGCGATCATCTCCGCGGAAAGCCCCTGGGGGATCAGGTTGTTCTGGTACCGCTCGCGCATCTTCTCACCGAACGGCTTCGCGTCGACCATGGAGGAACCCATCGGCACCCTGGTCATCGATTCGACGCCAGCGGCCACGACGACGTCGTATGAGCCGGCCATCACGCCCTGGGCCGCGAAGTGCACCGACTGTTGGGACGAACCGCATTGGCGGTCGATGGTCACACCGGGGACGGACTCAGGCCATCCGGCGCCGAGGACCGCGTTGCGACCGACGTTGTAGGTCTGCTCGCCGACCTGGGAGACACAACCCATGATCACG
>CAYTWC010000312.1:0-2756 GCA_964441975.1 uncultured Acidimicrobiaceae bacterium
GGCCGGAGTCGAAGAACCGGAAGCCACCGTGGGTGTCTCCCGGGTCTTCCCACTTGCCGTCAGTCAGCACCCGGACGACGCCGGTCACCGGAACTGGCGATCCGTGGAGGTCGTCCGTCTTGCCTCCCGCTTCTACGGAGACCCGAGCGCCGACGCCGGCGTCGAAGCACGCCTGTACGGCCTCCGGGTCACACAGCGAGTGGAAGACACCGCTTATGCCGAGGCGCTGTGCAGCAGCGAGGACGTGCGTCGAATCGGCAGGACTGCCGCCGCCGACGTTGTCTCCGACATCAAGGAGCACCACGGGGTACTTCTCGGCCTTGGACGCTGCGAGCAGTGCTTCGTCGACGTCTGTTGCGTCGCCGATCAGTTGGTCGCGCACCTCCCAGATTGCTCGGGCGATCTCCTTCGACACCTCCTCGGCGAGTGCTGGATCGTTGTCGGTGACAGTCGTCACCGACATGCCCATCTCAGGGACATCTGCGTAGGGGAATCCTTCGGACAGACCGACGGTGATCACGCCGTCTCGCTCCGCCGCGCCGTTCGCGAGAGCGACGAGCTCCTTCATGGGGGAGTCGCTCGTCCCCTGCCTCAGGATGTTGATCGCCGCAGGGACCATTTCGATGTAGGACGTCGGTGTGATTTCGCCCCGGACCGTTGCAGCGATCGCATCGGCAGCGATCCTGGCCCGCTTCCGCGGATCGAGATGTGGGTTGGTCATGTACGTGTTGAGCACGGTGGAGTTGCTCACCATCTTCTCCGAGACATTGGCGTGCATGTCAAGGGTCACGCCGATCGGAACGTCCGGCCCGACGGCTTGGCGTACCCGACTGATGAACTCGCCATCGGCGTCGAGGAATTCCTCCGAAACCGCGGCACCGTGCTGGGGGAGGAGTACGCCGTCGAAGGGCCCGTTGTCCTCGAGCAGGGTCAGCAGGTGATCGCACATGTATTCGAACGCTTCGGATGTGATGGCATTCATCGGTGTCAGGCGGTAGAACGCGAGTGGGACGATCTCGATGTCCGGGTCGGCCGTTCCCGCCTCGAGGTATCCGCTCAGTGTCGCCTGCGCGTCCTTGAACTCCGCGACGAGGCCCTCGCCTTCAGCGACACCGGCTGCGAGCCAGCGATCGAGGGAGGCAGGAACGGGTGAGTAGGTGTTCGATTCGTGGCTGAAGCCGAGTGCGGCTAGACGCATTGTTTCCCTTTCGATATCCGTGAGTACATGTGGTTGGCGACAGCGGTTACCAGATCGTCCAGCCCGCGTCGACGTTGAGATTCTGACCGGTGATGAAGCGCCCGGCATCCGACGCGAGGAGCACGACGGCGCCCTTGAGGTCATCGGGGACGCCTCGTATCCCGAGTGCGTTGCCGTCGACGACCCGTCGCACGAACTCCGGGTCGGCCGAGTCCTTGGGGATGTGACCCGGTGAGATGCAGTTGACACGGATTCCGGACCGCCCGAACTCAGCGGCGAGGTTCCGGGTCACGCCGAACAGGGCAGCTTTTGAGGTCTGATACGCAAGGCTTGACCGCCGTGGTCTCTCGGGGAGGTTCTCGTACAACCTCGGGTCGGCGGCGAGGGACCCGTGGACCGATGAAATCGTGATGATGGAGCCCGAGCCCCGATCGATCATGCGGCGCGCTGCCGCGTTGGCCGTGATGACCGTTCCCACGACATGTGAGTTCATCGTTTCGATGAGGGTGGCTATGTCGGTGTCCGGTGGGTATTGCGTCTCCGCGTTCGCACCTGCGTTGCAGACGACGATGTCCGGTACACCTGCGTCGTTCGTGATGCGTTCGATAACGGTCTCGACAGCAGCCTCGTCGGTGATGTCCATCGTGAGGTCGCGGCAATCCCGTCCCTGTGCCCGCATGGAGTCCGCCGATTCCTTGAGCACATCCGGTCGACGTCCGACGATGTACACGATGCTGCCCTGGGCGGCGAGGGCTTCGGCCATGGCTCGCCCGAGGTGTGTGCCTCCACCGGTCACGAGTGCGACGCGTCCGCTCAGATCGAACAATTCAGCGGGGTTCATCCCAGCGCACCCTCCAAAGACGGGACCACGATGGTCCATGGACGATCCGGGCATACGACGGGTGTCGAACGAGCCGTCGGTAGCTCCCCGTGTGTCGAATGTTTCATCGCGGAATCTGCCTGTGTTTCGTGTTGTGGAATTGAGTGCGAGACGGACGGCCGATGTCGATTATCCTAAACAGGTTTGGGGTATTTGTCATTACGACGGCATATCTGCGGCGAGTGAAGATTATCCACAATGGATTCACGTTATTGACAAGAACGACCGGTTTGTGCCAAGATTGGGCGCACTGAATGCGATTCGGGGGATCCCGGGGTCGGTGAGGGCCACAAGCAGGTACTGGTCACTCGGGGATCGTGCTGTCTCGCGGTGGCTATGAAGGAGTTGCCAACAAGATGCTTTTGAGGATGAACCAGGCGATTGCGCTCGGAATCCGCGATGAGATGCGGCTCGATCCATCCGTTGTGGTGTGGGGCGAGGACGTCGCCGAGGCCGGGGGAGTCTTCAAGGCGACTGTGGGTCTCCATGAGGAATTCGGTGAGCGTGTTCGGGACACGCCGATATCCGAAATGGGTTTCCTGGGCGCAGCGGTCGGCGCCGCTTCGAACGGTCTGAGACCGGTGATCGAGATCATGTTCGTCGAGTTCCTCGGGGTGGCGCTCGATCAGCTCGTCACCGAGGGTGCCCTCTTCCGATACCTCTCGGGCGGTGAAGTGA
>CAYTWC010000313.1:0-2745 GCA_964441975.1 uncultured Acidimicrobiaceae bacterium
GCTCTGCTGAGCCGGGGCGCCCGACATATGACGAGGTTCGAGCCGCCTACTCGATCTTCATACGCGGCCTGCTCGACATCACCGATTCACGCATCGGCGGCGAGATCACACCGCCTCCGAACGTGGTGCGTCACGACGGCGACGACCCCTATCTCGTCGTCGCCGCGGACAAGGGGACGGCGTCGTTCTCCGATACCGCCAACCAACTCGCGAGGGACTATGGCTTCTGGCTCGACGACGCGTTCGCGTCGGGTGGGTCGGCTGGGTACGACCACAAGGCACTCGGCATCACTGCCCGAGGGGCATGGGAGTCGGTACGGCGCCATTTCTATGACCTCGGCGTTGACCTTGCAACCGAAGAAGTCACCGTCGTCGGGATCGGGGACATGTCGGGTGACGTGTTCGGGAACGGAATGCTGCTCTCGAAGCATCTCAAACTGGTCGCTGCGTTCGATCATCGCCACATCTTCATCGATCCGGACCCGGATCCGGTCGCGTCGTGGGACGAACGCAAGCGACTGTCGCTCGTTCCCCGTTCGTCGTGGGCGGATTATGACCCCGAACTCATCTCCGATGGCGGCGGTGTCTTCGATCGGACCCTCAAGACGATCGACCTGACCGACGAGATGAGGGAAGTCCTCGATGTCACGGCGACGACGCTTTCCCCCCACGAACTGATGCGAGCGATCCTGAAGGCACCGGTCGATCTCTTGTGGAACGGAGGCATCGGTACATACGTCAAAGCACGGTACGAGTCCGATGAGCAGGTGCAGGATCGGGCGAACGATGCCGTCCGGATCAACGGTCGCGATGTGAGGGCACGTGTGGTGGGCGAAGGTGGGAACCTCGGCGTCACGCAGGACGGTCGCATCGAGTTCGACCGATCCGGTGGGTACATCTTTGCGGACTTCATCGACAACTCCGGAGGTGTTCACGCGTCAGACCGCGAGGTAAACCTCAAGATCCTGCTGCGGATTGCTGAAGCGAACGGCACGATCACCCGCGAGGAACGCGACGAGATCATCGACAGTGTCTCGGATGACGTCGTTCACAAGATCCTGTATGACAACTTCCTCCAGGCCCAGATCATCTCGCAAGAGGCGGAAGCGTCTGCCTACACGATCGAGCAGTATGCCGATCTGATGGAACGGCTCGAGCGCGGCGGCCTTCTCGATCGCGAGATCGAGTTCCTCCCGTCGTCGGAGGAGATGCTCCAGCGAGCACGCGATGGAGCCGGGATGTCGAGACCCGAACTTGCCGTGCTCCTCGCATACGCGAAACGGTTTCTCACCGACCTGCTCGTGGAGTCGAATCTCCCCGACGACCCACATTTCGAAGCCGACCTCTACGAGTACTTCCCGGACGCGATATCCGATCGGTTCCGCGACGAGATCGCCCAACATCCTCTCCGTCGGGAGCTCATCTCGACGATCGTGGCCAATCAGGTGCTCAACTCGCTCGGCTCGACGTTCTACTCCAAGATGCGAACGCTCACTGGCGACTCCGCCGCACGTATCGTTCGAGCGTTCCGTGCGGCTCGTGCCATCACCGGAGCGCAGGACCGCTGGGCAGCGATCGAGGCGCTCGCAGGCAAGGTGGATCCGAATACCTATCGCGATCTTCTCCGCGATGTCGATCGGCTCGTGTCGGTTATCACCAGGTGGTACCTGAACCGCCCCGAGACGCCGTCGACCATCGACGACGAGATCGGCCTCGCCAAGGAGCATTTCGAAACGCTTGCAGCCGGGATGCCCGGTCTCGAACCTTCGGAGTGGCGACAGCCGTACGAGGCGGTCGTCGAGCTGATGGTCACCAAAGGTGTTCCGCGAGAGGTTGCGGTCCAGCACGGATACCAGCGTGCGCTCAGGCGGGCACCAGACATCATCGACCTCGCCCTGCGACATGACCGCAATGCAATGGAGGTCGCTGCGATCTACACCCAGGTCAGTCTCGAGTTCCGCGTTGATTGGCTTGAACGTCAGATCCGAAATCTTCCGGGCGCATCGACGTTCGAGCGTCTGGCTGCCGAGTCTCTGGCGGACGATCTTCAGCAGATGCGCCGTGAGGTGGTCGCGATGATCCTCGAAGAGAGCGATGGATCCCTTGAGGCGCACTACGAGCGGTTCCCGCGGATGCAACCGCGGCGCGATCGATTGTTCACGTGGCTCGAACGTGACGGGATCACCGATGTGTCGGCGGGGCTCATCGCCGTCCGGAGACTCACCCAGATCGCCAAGGGTCGCTAGAACCAACGGCTTCTCGTACCAAACGACCGTTTGTTTGGTATCCTCTTGGTCAGGAGGCGACGATGACCGATGTCCTGGCCGAGTTCGAACGAACGATTGCAGCCGACGAGAAGATCGAGCCCCGTGACTGGATGCCGGACGGGTATCGAAGCACGCTGATCCGACAGATCGCCCAGCACGCGCATTCCGAGATCATCGGTATGCAGCCCGAGGCGAACTGGATCACGCGAGCCCCGACGTTGCTGCGCAAGGCGATCCTGATGGCGAAGGTGCAGGACGAGGCGGGCCACGGGCTGTACCTGTACTCAGCAGCCGAAACCCTCGGTATCACCCGCGACGAACTCCAGGACCTGCTCCACGAAGGACGGCAGAAATACTCGTCGATCTTCAACTACCCGACGCTGTCGTGGGCGGACATCGGTGCGATCGGTTGGCTGGTCGACGGAGCGGCGATCGTCAACCAGATCGTGCTGCAGGGAACGTCCTACGGGCCGTACTC
>CAYTWC010000314.1:0-2737 GCA_964441975.1 uncultured Acidimicrobiaceae bacterium
AGTTCCTCAACCTCCCCGGCGTCGGTGCGGCGAAGCTCGAGACGTACGGTTCCGTGTTCCTCGAGACCATCGCCGCGTTCACGGGCGCAGCCTGACGGCACACATCGGTCTGTTCGCTCAGCCGACGCCACGCGCATGATCTATTCTCGTGCAATCCCCAAAGGCGAGCCACCCGATCTTGACCGATCACGCAACGACCGCCCATCGGTCCGGACGCGAGCTCGCTGTCAATGCCCGAACCGGGTGTGGTGATCACATGACATCAGCTGAACCCGACGATACTCCCGAGGAGTCGTCTCCCGAGGGTGAGCCAGAAGAACGGTGGACAGAGACACGGTTCGAGGTCGTTGCGGTGGTGATCCTGTCGCTCGCTGCGTTGGCGACGGCATGGAGCGGATACCAGGCATCGTTGTGGGACGGGATCCAGTCGAGCAAGTACACGCAGGCCTCCGCGGCACGAACAACGGCGGCGCAACTGCGAACCGAGGCGAACCAGTACCGGCTCGGCGACCTCAGCGTCTTCGAGAACTACATCGATGCGCGGATCCTCGGGGAGGATGGTGTCGCCGAGTTCTACGAGACGAGATTCCGCGACGAGTTCCGACCTGCGTACGACGCCTGGATTGCGCTCGACCCTCTGAACAACCCTGCCGCACCGGCGAGCCCCATGGCGATGCCCGAGTACGTTCTCGCCGCGGACACTGAGGCGGCAGCATCCGAAGCCAACGCTGAGCAGCTGTTCAACGAGGGTGAGGAATCGAACAACATCTCGGACGTGTACACCCTGACCACGCTGCTGTTCGCAGCTGTGCTGTTCCTGACCGCGATCTCGGAGCGTTTCAGCTTTGTCCCCGCCCGAATTCTGCTGCTGTCACTGTCGACCCTCGGACTGGTGCTCGGCGTCGTGATCGCCGTGACCCAGCCGATCACGACGGGCTAGCCCCAAACAGCGCCGCTGATTCCGGTTGGGAAATGGCCCCGTGGTAGCGTCGAATGATGAAGTGGTGCATCAGGGCCGTCGTGTTCTCCATGGTTCTCGCGGGTGTCGGACCGCTGGTCGTGATTCGACGACCACGCCAACGACCATTGCTCCCATGACGATCACCGACGCATGAACGCCGGTCTACGCTGACGGTCGAGCACCCATTCGGACTCAACGGAGGCTCCTACTCACCATGGCAAACCGCAACGTGCTGCTGATCATGTCGGATCAGCACAACCCGATGATGGCCGGTTTCGCCGGGCACCCGGTGGCGAAGACACCGAACCTCGATCGCCTCGCTGCGGCGGGCAAGGTGTTCACGAGTGCGTACTGCACGAGCCCGATCTGTGTGCCGTCGCGTGCGAGCGTCGCGACCGGGAAGTACGTCCACGACCTCGGGACATGGGACAACGCTGCGCCGTACGTCGGCGGGGTGCGCAGCTGGGGTCACGAACTCGGAGATGCCGGGTACAGCGTCACGACGATCGGGAAGCTTCACTTCCGCAACACCGAGGACGACACGGGATACCCCGACCAGCGGCTGGCCATGCACATTCACGGGAAAGGTGACTTGCGCGGAATCTCCCATCGGTCCGATCGCGACCAACCGTTGCCCGGGAAAGGAAGCAAGAACATTCGCGGTGCAGGCCCGGGGGAGTCGGACTACACACGATTCGACACTGCCGTGGCCGACGAAGCGGTGCGGTACCTGACCACCGAGACGGGGGACACCCCGTGGGCGTTGATGGCTTCGTTCGTCGCACCCCACTTCCCGCTCATCGCACCCCAGGAGTTCTTCGATCTGTACGACCCTGCGGACATCGAGGTGCCATCGCGAGAGCGCGGGCCGTGGGATCATCCGGACGTCGATGTCTTCCTCGAGGCCTTCGGCATCACCGAGCCCTTCACCGACGACGAGATCCGCAACGCGATCCACGCCTATCTGGCCCTGTGCACCTTCCTCGACGCGAACATCGGCCGGGTGCTCGACGCCCTCGACGAGTCGGGCCAGCGTGACGAAACCCTGATCGTCTACACGTCGGACCACGGCGAGAGCGCCGGTGCCCATGGGCTGTGGTTCAAGCATCTCATGAACGAGGAGTCCGTTGGAGTTCCGCTGATCGTCGCCGGTCCTGGCATCGGCCACGAGACGATCACCGAGCCCGTCTCCCATATCGACCTGTTCCCGACGTTCTCGCAGTGGGCAGGGATCGCCGAGTCCGATGATCTGCCCGGGGTATCGCTGCTCGACGGTGACGAGGTGGGATCCGACCGGACGATCCTGGCCGAGTATCACGCCAACGGCACGATCGATGCGAGCTTCATGGTTCGCTACGGCACGTACAAGTACATCGAGTACATCAACGGCCCCCCGCAGCTCTTCGATCTTGCGAGTGATCCGCACGAGAACCGCGATCTCGCATCGGACCCCGAATACGCCGACACCGTGGCGGAGTCGGCGCGAAGGCTCCGAGCCATCTGCGACCCGGCCGCCGTCGACGCGGAAGCCAAGCGGGACCAGGCTGCACGGGTCGAGGCGATCGGTGGACGGGGACAGGTCGAAGTGCACACGGTGCCGTTCACACCGGTTCCGACGGCAGCCGGTGAATCCTGAAATTCCCCGCCCCATAGCGCGCTGCGTGTCGTTTATCCTGTGAACGCAGTTCAGTAATCAACAGTTGGAGTATCCATGCTTGGACCCATAGAGGTGCTTGTCGTCGGTTTCCCGGGCAACGAATTCACGGGCGGGATCCT
>CAYTWC010000315.1:0-723 GCA_964441975.1 uncultured Acidimicrobiaceae bacterium
CTCGCGCCCCCATGGCAATCCCCACGTCCGCACAGGCCAGCGCCGGAGCGTCGTTGATGCCGTCACCGACCATCGCAACCGGTCCCCTCTTTTGCAGTTCCTCGACCGCCGCTGTCTTTTCCTCCGGGAGCAACCCTCCCCGAACATCATCGATGCCGATTGACCGACCGACCGCCTCGGCCCGCGCCGCGGTGTCTCCGCTGAGCATCGCTACGTGGAGACCCTCGCTGTGACGGAGTGACGCAACGACGTCACGCGCTTCGGGTCGGAGTTCATCGCGGATTGCAATCACGCCAACGACACTGCCGTCGTATTCGACCACGACGACGGCCGTTCCGTGGCTATCGAGTCGGTCGACCGTGCCTACGAGCGGCCCTGGAGAAACGAACTCGACGCTCCCGATCCGGACCTGGTGACCGTCGACTTCCCCGACGATCCCGAGACCGGGAACCGTCCTGACGGCGTCGGCAGGTGCGGTTCCTCGTGACGCCGCATCGACGATTGCGCCCGCCAGTGGGTGATCGCTGTTCTGCTCCACCGCGGCCGCCAGTCGGAGTACGGTCGCCGGGTCGTTGCCATCCGCGGCGATCGTCTCGACGACAACTGGTTGGTTGAGCGTCAGTGTTCCGGTCTTGTCGAGGGCAACGGTCTCCACCGTCGCAAGCGTTTCGATGGCTGAACCGCCCTTGATGACCAGTCCGGCGGAGGTCGCCGCGCCGATCG
>CAYTWC010000315.1:733-2734 GCA_964441975.1 uncultured Acidimicrobiaceae bacterium
TCGAGGCAAAGACGGTGATCGGTACCGCAATCGCAAAGGCGCAGGGTGAGGCCGCAACGAGAACGACCAACGCCCGCTCGATCCACACCGAAGAATCGCCGAACGTCGACCCCAGGACGGCGACAGCCACAGCGACCACAAGGATCCCGGGCACCAACGGGCGTGCCACACGATCGGCAAGTCGTTGGGTTTCCCCTTTTTTTGCCTGGGCGTCCTCGACCTGCACGATCCTCGCAAGCGTGCTGTTCCGCGCTGGCTCGGTGACTTCGACGACGAGCAAACCGGCGCCGTTGACGCTACCCGCGAGGACGGTGTCACCTGGCACGACGTCGATGGGGATCGACTCGCCCGTGATCGCGGATACATCAACGCTCGACCTCCCCTCCCTGATCACTCCGTCCGTCGCGATGCGGTCTCCTGTCAGAACGACCACAAGGTCTCCGACCGCGAGCTCGTGCGTAGCCACCTCCCGACGACCTGCCGGCGTCGAGACCAGAGCTGTCTCGGGGACAAGGCTGAGAACGGCCCTGAGCCCACGGCGGGATCGGTTGATCGCCCACTCTTCGAGTGCTTCCGCAACGGAGAACAGGAACGCCAGCGACGCCGCCTCTCCGAGTTGACCAAGGATCAGAGCGCCCACACCTGCGATCGTCATGAGGAGCGCAACACCCAATGTGCCTCGCACGAGAGCACGAATCGCATCCGGCACGAACGTCGCACCACCCGCAACGACAGCGATGATGAAACCAGCGGTGCTCACACCCGCCACACCTGCCATACCCGCCACCACCCCGACCGTCCAAGCCGTCGCCGCTAGCGCAGCCGCGATGGGTTTCCATGACCTGCGCACGCCGGCGGCACCGCGTGAGGAGTCGCCGGGCGGGCGGGAAAGCTCCTCCTCGATCGGCCCGCAGCAGACCTCACTCATGGTCTCGACCGGACACGTGGAGGTCGTGGAACTTGTAGGGGTTGTCGCACAGCTCGATGTCGTGTCCCGCCTCGGTGAGCAGACGCTGCGACGCCACGAGTACGTCCCGCACCTCCGGCTGGGCTATCGAGTAGAACACCTGGCGTCTCTCGGCAGGGCGACTCTCCACCAACCCGCATCCACGAAGGCAAGCAAGGTGGTTCGAGACATTGGATTGCGTCGTACCAACCGTGTCCACGATGTCAGAAACACACATCTCGCCGTCGAGGAGAGCCAACAGGATCGAGAGTCGTGTCGGGTCGCTCAACCCGTGGAACAGGTTCGCCGCCAGGTCCACGTCGACCCGCTTCGAGACTGTGCTTTCGATCATGACCCTTCCAATATCATCGTTGGCTGATGATATCAGCATCTCGTGTTGTACGGGAAACGGCAGCGTAGACCTCCACCAACGCGGATCAGGGGCTCAAGCAAACTCGTTGAGAGTCGCTCGAACCCCTGGTCCGTGCTTTGCCAGACTTGTGACTTCGGCTACATGTCGATGAGTTCAGCGACCTCGATGTTTCCGCCCGCGTCGCGGATGGGGCAGCCCGATGCGTGCGAAACGGCCTCGTCGTGTGAACCGGCTGTGATCACGGTGTAGCCCGTGAGGGGATTCGTACCGCCTCCCTCGGACACCGATCCGTCCGATGCAACGGTCTTCGATGCACCGACGGGTGCTCCACCATCGACGATGGCTGCGCCGAGCTTCTCGTACCAGGCTCCCCACGCCGCCATGACCTTCGCCTGCTCTTCCTCGGTCTCCGCCATCCCGCTTCCGCCGTGATAGGCCAAGAGATACTTCGCCATGTTGTTCGCTCCTTGTGTCTGAAGCCGGTCGTGCCCGGCTTGTCACGATGACGACGAACGAGGGTGGCCGAAATCGACAGGACGTCACGAAAAGGACACCTCGCCGAGCGACTCAGGCGTCCCAGGACGGTCGGTTCTCCTTGCGCACCACGAACTTCAGACCGGACCAGACGTCTGACACCGCACCGACTTTGACATCCACCAGACCGGGCGGAAACATCAGTCCC
>CAYTWC010000316.1:0-2727 GCA_964441975.1 uncultured Acidimicrobiaceae bacterium
CCTCGCTCCCGGGTTCATCGACATCCATACCCATTCAGACCTGTTCTTCGTCGCCGACGGAACCGGGGAAAGCAAGCTTCGGCAGGGTGTGACGACCGAGGTGACCGGGAACTGCTCATTCGCACCGTTCCCGATCGAGCCAGAGCGGCTCGCACTCCATGCCGACCACCTCGCACGAGCGACCGCACCGATCACGCCGTGGTGGACCGATCTCGACGGATATGCCGAAGCGCTGAAGGCAGAGGGTCTCGGGATCAACGTCGCGCCGCTTGCAGGCCACGGCACGCTCCGCGTTGCGGCGCTCGGTGTCGATCAGCGCCCGGCCACACCCCAGGAGCAGGCCCGTATGGAGCGCGATCTCGAGGCATCGCTCGACCAGGGTGCGTTCGGGATGAGTACAGGACTCACCCATGTTCCGAGCGCATACGGACCGTACGACGAAGTCGTCGGGCTTGCCAAGGTGCTCGCTCGGAAGGGCTCGCTGTACGCGACACATTCCCGCGGAGCGAGCGGGGACAACCCCGGCGGAATCGAAGAGGCAGTGAACCTCGGCAGAGAGACCGGAGTGAGCGTCGAGTTCAGCCACCTCGCGATCAACCGACCGGAGCAATGGGGCACGGGTCGACAGCGCGTCGCCCCGTTCGACGCTGCGCGAGCAGAAGGCATCGACATCTTCTTCGATGTGTATCCGTATCACGCCTCGTCCTCGTCGCTCACGCAGTACCTCCCACCGTGGGTGCAGTCCGGAGGGACCGAGGCGATGCGCAGCCGGCTTGCCGACCCCGACAACCGGGCCCGCGCGCTCGCAGACATGGCCGAAGGATGGTTCGGCGGCATACCGTGGTTGTGGGACCGTTTCGTCATCAGCGACTCCCCCTCGGGAGAAGAGGACGGCTCGTCGATCGAGGAGCTGTCCGAGGCTTCGGGGATCGATCCCTACGAGCTGACACTCCAACTCTGCGAGAAGTACGGAAATGCACTCCAGGTCGTCCTCTTCTATCGGGTTGAGGAGGATGTCGAGGTGTTCCTCGCCCATCCCCTTGCGGTCGTCGGGTCCGACGGCAACGCCATGCCGCTTGACCAGGGAACCGCTCGCCCCCATCCGCGGAGCTTCGGAACGTTCCCAAGGGTCCTCGGACGGTTCACGCGGGAGAAGGGAACGCTCGAACTCCCCGATGCCATCCGCAAGATGAGTGGCGAGCCCGCCCGCCGCCTGGGCCTGACGGATCGCGGCGAGATCCGAAAAGGCATGATCGCCGATCTGGTCCTCTTCAACCCTGACACGGTGAGCGACAACGCAGAGTTCGGCGAGCTCCCGGAGCCCCCAACGGGAATCGACGTCGTCGTCGTCGGCGGCCGTGTGATGGTCGACCACGGCGCGATCTCGGACGAGCGACCCGGCCAGGTACTGCGTCGGGCGTACTGATCGGTGGCGCAAGAGCGGGAGTCGCCATGGATAGGGTGATCGTCGCTCAGTTCAGACAGGAGAGCAACAGCTTCTCCCCCGGCCGCACAGGGATATCGGACTTC
The DNA here is from genome assembly GCA_964441975.1 of uncultured Acidimicrobiaceae bacterium. Taxonomy (GTDB): domain Bacteria; phylum Actinomycetota; class Acidimicrobiia; order Spongiisociales; family UBA5794; genus UBA5794. Next base: position 1,531 of record CAYTWC010000316.1, read on the forward strand.
GAGAACGATGCGGCGCGGCGCGGCGCCGAGTCTCTCGAACGTATCGGAAACCGTGAAATCGACGGGTACCTCGACGCTGCTGACGATCTCGGGACCGAGTTGGTACCGACGATCGACATCTGGGCACATTCCGGCCCCATCGTCGCGGACAGCGCGTTCGAGAAGTACGCCCACGAGATCCTCGAAGGGATCGAGGCGAACCTCGGATCGATCGACGGTGTCATGCTCGGTCTCCACGGGGCGATGGTCACCGAGTCATTCGAGGATGCCGAGGGCGAGATTCTCGAACGAGTCAGGCAGCTGGTCGGGCCGACGATCCCGGTCGCGGCGACATTCGACCTCCACACCCACATGACGGCGAAGATGGCAGCCAATGCCGACATCATCGTCGGCTACCAAACCTTTCCGCACATCGACCTTCGTCGGACGGGTCGTCGGGCGATGGACATCCTCATCAGAGCAATCCGTGGTGACGTCGATCCCGTGATCTCGTTCCGGAGGATCCCGATGCTCACGTCCTCGGAGTCACAGAGTGACAAGACCTTCCCGAACAGCGAGGTGATCGGGATGCTCCACAGCACGGAGCAGGACCCGTCCGTGCTCGCTGCCTCGGTGTTCTGCACGCAGCCGTGGCTCGATGTCACCGATGTCGGATGGGCTAGCGTCGTCGTGACCGACGGCCAGTCCGAAGTCGGACAAAAGAGTGCGGACGCCATCGCGATGCGGGCCTGGGACCTGCGAGACCACTTCCTCGTCGACAAGACCGATGTCGACGAGGCCATCGACGTCGCTCTGGACGGGACAGGGCTCTATGCACTGTCGGAAGGCGCTGACAGCACCTCAGCAGGCGGGCTCGGGGACGGCAACGTGCTCCTCAAGGCTCTCCTCAGACGGCGTATCGGGGTTCCCGCTGCCGTGATGGTTCGCGACCCCGACGCTGCAGCGGCGTGTGTGCAGGCAGGCGTCGGAGCGACCGTGACCACGCGTGTCGGAGGAGCGCTCAACACAGCGTTCTACAGTCCGGTCGAGGTGACCGGCACGGTGCGGTCGCTCACGGACGGGTTCTACGTGAACCTATCGGTCGGCGTCCGCCCCGTCGACATGGGACCCACTGCGGTCCTCGAAGTCGGAAGCATCTCGATCATGATTCCGTCGGGCAAACCGCGCATGATCGACTACGAGGCATACAAGAGTGTC